>VGRB01000152.1 GCA_016875475.1 Deltaproteobacteria bacterium | reverse complement strand
GGGGACCGACGAGGAGATGATCCGGGCGTGCCCGTGCGGGAGCGGCGTGCAGGAGTGCCGCGACGGCGATTGGGGCGCGTGCCTGTCGCCGGCCGACATGGCCGCCGGCCTGCGGGACGCGGGCGACGAGCTGTGCGACGGGCTGGACAACGACTGCGACGGCGAGGTGGACGAGGGCTTCGGCCTCGGGCTGGCCTGCTCGACCGCGACCGGGGCCTGCCAAGCCATCGGCGAGGTGGTCTGCTCCGCGAGCCGCCTGGGCGCGGTGTGCAGTGCGACCGTGCCCCCGGCCACCGCCGAGGTCTGCGACGGCATCGACAACGACTGCGACGGCAGCGTGGACGAGGACGTGGTCGTGGAGTGCGCCGACGCCTGCGGCGCCGGCCGGCAGTGGTGCGTGGCCGGCGTGTTCGGGGCCTGCGTGATCGAGGCGCCGGCGGTCGAGCTGTGCGACGGGCTGGACAACGACTGCGACGGCTACGTGGACGAGGGCTTCGGCGTCGGCGCGAGCTGCACCGCCGGCAGCGGCCAGTGCTCGGGCCAGGGCGTGATGGTGTGCGGCGCCGACGGGCTCTCGACGGAGTGCTCCGCCGAGGGCACGACCGCCGCCGCCGAGACCTGCAACGGCGTGGACGACGACTGCGACGGCAAGGTGGACGAGGGCACCGACCTCTGCCCCGACGGCATGATCTGCTACTCGGGCGAGTGCGTGTGGGACTGATCCCGGTGTACTCCCGTTCCCGAGCCCGTACCCGCCCGCTCCCTCCCGTTCCCCTGTCCACAATCCTCCCCGCGCATTGACCTGCACCCCTGCCCGTCCTAGAGTCCGCGACCATGAGGCGGCGCTGGAAGATCGCGGTCTGGGCGTTGGCGCTGGCGGCGGCCGGCGGACTCGCTGCGTGGCTGGTGACGGGCCGCGAGGGAAAGCCGGCCGCGCCGGAGTGGGACACGGCGACGGTCGAGCGGGGACGCGTCGTGGCGCGCGTGTCGGCCACGGGCACGATATCGCCCACGGTCACCGTGCAGGTCGGGACGCAGGTGTCCGGCAGGGTGCAGCAGCTCCTCGCGGACTTCAACCACGTCGTGCGCAAGGGGGACGTGATCGCGCGGATCGACCCGGCGGCCTTCCAGGCGGCCAGGGAGCAGGCGGAGGCGAACCTGGCGGCGGCGCGCGCGAACGTGGCGCGGGTCGAGGCCCAGGCGCGGAACCTGAAGAGGCAGGCGGAGCGGCTGCGGTCGCTCGTGGCGCAGAAGTTCGCGTCGGATGCTGACGCGGACGCGGCGGAGGCGGCGGCGGACGCGGCGCGGGCCGAGGTCGGGGCGGCGCGGGCGGCGGTGGGGCAGGCCTCGGCGGCGCTGCGTCACGCGGAGGTCAACCTGGCGTACACGACGATCCCGTCGCCGATCGACGGGACCGTGATCTCGCGGAACGTGGACGTGGGCCAGACGGTCGCGGCGTCGCTGCAGGCGCCGACCCTGTTCACGATCGCCGAGGACCTGCGCAAGATGCAGGTGCACTCGTCGGTCAGCGAGGCGGACGTAGGGAAGCTCGATGCCGGCATGGCGGCCACGTTCACGGTGGACGCCTGGCCGTCCGAGCGGTTCCGGGGCGTGATTCGCGAGGTGCGGAACTCGCCGCAGACCGTCCAGAACGTGGTCACCTACGACGCGGTGATCGACGTCGAGAACCCGGACCTGAAGCTGCGGCCGGGCATGACCGCGAACGTGACCATCCGGCACGCGGACCGCGAGGGGGTGCTGAAGGTCCCGAACGCGGCGCTGAGGTTCAGGCCGCCGCCGCAGCTCGCTGCGCGTGCGCCCGGCAACCCGGAGCAGGACCCGGACCGGCGCACGGTGTGGGTGCTGAGGGGCGACGCCCCGGAGGCCGTACGCGTGCGTCCGGGCGTGACCGACGGGACCGTGACCGAGGTCGTGGACGGCGACCTGCGGGAAGGAGACCGCGTGGTGATCGACGCGGCGAACGGCGGGGATCGCAAGGCGGGCCCTCCGGGCATGGGCGGCGGAATGGGCACGTTCCGGCGGGTTTTCTAGTGGCCATCATCCGGGTCCAGGGACTGACGAAGGTCTATCGCCTCGGCGAGGGCGTGGAGGTACATGCGCTCCGGGGGGTGGATCTGGCGATCGAGGCGGGCGAGTCCGTCGCGATCATGGGCGCGTCGGGGTCCGGCAAGTCCACGCTGATGAACATCCTGGGGTGCCTGGACCGGCCGACCGCGGGCAGGTACCTGCTCGGCGGCCGGGAGGTGTCGACCCTGTCGCGCAACGACCTCGCGGAGGTGCGCAACAGGGCGATCGGGTTCGTGTTCCAGTCCTTCAACCTGCTGGCGCGGACGAGCGCCCGCGAGAACGTGGAGCTGCCGCTCGTCTACGCGGGCGCGGGCACGCGCGATCGGGAGCGGCGCGCCGCGGAGGCGCTCGAGCGGGTCGGGCTCGCGGACCGGGCCGGGCACGAGCCGAGCCAGCTATCTGGCGGGCAGCAGCAGCGGGTGGCGATCGCGCGGGCGCTGGTCACGGGGCCGCGGCTGGTGCTCGCGGACGAGCCGACCGGGAACCTCGATTCCCGCACCAGCGTCGAGATCATGGCGCTGCTCCAGCGGCTCGGGCGCGAGGGGATCACGGTGGTCCTGGTCACGCACGAGCCGGACATCGCGCGCTACGCGTCGCGGGTCGTGGTGCTCAGGGACGGCATGGTGGTCTCGGACGTGCGGCAGCAGGCCGAGCGGGCGGAGGTCGCGTCGTGACCCCTGTCCTGACGCTGCGGGTCGCGTTGCGGGCGCTGGTCCGGAACAAGCTCCGGGCGTTCCTGACCACTCTCGGGGTGATGATCGGCGTCGGCGCCGTGATCGCGATGGTCGCGATCGGCGAGGGCGCCAGGTCCCGCGTCGAGGAGACGTTCGCCGCGATGGGCACGAACCTGCTGATCGTGCTGTCGGGGAGCACCACGTCCGGGGGGGTACACGGCGGCTTCGGGTCGCAGCCGACGCTGACGTGGGAGGATCTGGAGGCCATCAGGAACGAGCTGACGACCGTGCGCCGGGCGGCGGCGGCGTCTCGCGCGACCGTGATCGTCGCCGGGGAGGAGCAGAACTGGACCACGTCGGTCACGGGTGCGACGCCGGAGTACTTCGACGTGAGGGCGTGGCAGGCGGACCGCGGGACCGTCTATGGCGACGCGGAGCAGGAGTCCGGGGCCAAGGTCGTTGTGCTCGGGAAGACCGTGGCGGACCGGTTGTACGGCGAGGGCGCGGACCCTGTCGGGCGGACGGTGAGAATCCGGAACGTGCCCTTCACGGTCATCGGGCGGCTCGCCTCGAAGGGGCAGTCGCCCATGGGCCAGGACTACGACGACACCGCGGTCGTGCCTTTCTCCACGTTCGCGTCGAAGCTCCAGGGCGGGCTCAAGCAGTACGTCGCGGGGGCGATAATGGTCAGCGCGGCGTCGTCCGCGGTGACGGCCAAGGCCCAGCGCGACATCGAGGCGCTGCTGC
Source organism: Deltaproteobacteria bacterium (assembly GCA_016875475.1). Taxonomy (GTDB): domain Bacteria; phylum Myxococcota_A; class UBA9042; order DTJE01; family DTJE01; genus VGRB01. Next base: position 8,235 of record VGRB01000152.1, on the reverse strand, counting down.
GGGAGCGGCACCGGATCGAGCCCGGGGACGACGACGACTTCTCGATCCGGAACCTCGCGGAGGTGGCCGGGGCGCAGCAGGAGGGCACGCGGACCCTGACCGCGCTGCTGGCCGCGATCGCGGCGGTGTCGCTGCTGGTCGGGGGGATCGGGATCATGAACATCATGCTCGTCAGCGTGACCGAGCGGACGCGCGAGATCGGCGTGCGCATGGCGGTCGGGGCGAAGCCGCGGCACATCCTCGCGCAGTTCCTGGTCGAGGCGCTGGTGCTGTCGCTGGCGGGCGGGCTGATCGGCGTGGGCGCGGGCGTGCTCGCGGCGGAGCGGCTCGCGGAGGCGTTCAGGTGGCCGCTGCTCCTGCGGCCGGACGCGATGATCGCCGCGGTCGCCTTCAGCGCGGCGGTCGGCGTCGTGTTCGGGCTCTACCCGGCCGTGAAGGCGTCGCGCCTGGACCCGATCGAGGCGCTCAGGTACGAGTGAAAGCCTCTGCCGGAACAGCGCGTCCGCGGCAGGAGTAGAATGGATTGACCACGCGGGTGGAGGGTCGGATGAGGCGGGCGCTCGGGATCGTCGCGGCGATTGCGCTGGGCTGCGGGGCGATCGACGTGCCCACGCTGCCGGATGCGGGGCAGGAAGACCCGGGCGCGCTTCCGGAGTCGCCGGACACCCACACGGGGTCGGACGCAATCGCCGGAGACGAGGCCGGCGGGGGCGACGCGGACGCCGCACCGGCCGACGTGACGGACGCGGCAAACGAGGTGGACGAGGCAGGGAAGCCGGACGCGCCGCAGTGGCACCAGCAACCCGGAGTGCGCGGGAATCGTGGCGGCCGAAGCGTGCACGGAGCCTGCGTGCGTCCAGGGGAAGTGCGTCGCGGAGCCGCGGATCGCGGGGACGCCGTGCGCGGGGCCGGGGGGGGATCCGGCGGTGTGTCGCGTCGCCGGGTGCGATGGCAAGGGCGCCTGCGTCGAGCGGGACGCCGATGACGGGACGCCGTGCAGCCCGGCGGGTCCGGCGGAGCCGTGCATCGCTTACGCGTGCGCTCTCGGGGAGTGCGTGGCGGGACCGGCGTGCGACGACGAGAACCCGTGCACCGAGGACTCGTGCGAGGGGGGGATCTGCGGCTACGAGCAGCTCAACAAGGGCGCCTGCGACGACGGGGACGACTGCACGGTGGACGACCGGTGCTTCGCCGGGGTGTGCTCCGGCGACGTGAACCCGTGCGACGACAAGAACGCCTGCACCACGGACGCGTGCGTCCCGATCGGCGGGTGCACGCACGAGGCTACGGACGACGCGCCGTGCGACGACGGGAACCCGTGCACCCGCAACGACTACTGCAAGGCCGGGCAGTGCAAGGTCGGCGCATACGTGCTCTGCGACGACTCGAACCCCTGCACCGACGACGCGTGCGCGAAGGAGACCGGGGGGTGCGCCTTGGTGCCGAACCAGGCGGAGTGCGAGGACGGGGACGTGTGTTCCGACGGGGACCGCTGCTCCGGGGGCATGTGCGTTGGCGGGCCCGCGATCGCGTGCGACGACGGCAACGCGTGCACCGAGGACGCGTGCGACTCGGCGCAGGGGTGCGTTCACCCTGTTCTGCCGGGGTGCCAGCCGTGCCAGGCGGACGACGACTGCACGGACGACGGGAACCCGTGCACGGCGGAGCGGTGCCTGCCCGACCGGGCGGGCGACCTCAAGTGCACGAACGAGCCGCTGACGGGCGAGCCGTGCGACGACAAGAAGGCGTGCACGGTGGGCGACGCGTGCGCGGACGGCGCCTGCGTCCCGGGGCCGCAGAAGGCGTGCGAGGACGGGAACCCCTGCACGGACGACGCGTGCGACGCGGCGACTGGGCAGTGCGCGCCCGGGCCGAACCAGCGGGCGTGCGACGACAACAACGGCTGCACGGTCGCGGACACGTGCAAGGCCGGGGCGTGCGCCGGCGCGCCGATCCCGTGCTCCGACGGCAACCCCTGCACCAGCGACGGGTGCGTTCCCGCGACCGGGGCGTGCCTCTTCACGCCGACAGCGGCGACGTGCGACGACGGGGACCCGTGCACCACGTCGGACACGTGCACCGGCGCGACCTGCTCGGGCAAGCCGGTGTCGTGCGACGACGGGCAGGCGTGCACGATCGACTCGTGCGCGCCGGGCATCGGGTGCGGGCACCAGGAGATCCCGGGGTGCGCGTCGTGCAACTCCGCCGCCGACTGCGACGACCGCAACGCCTGCACGAATGAGGAGTGCCTCGAGCACGCGTGCGCGTTCGCGCCGCTGAACGGCCCCGCGTGCGACGACGGCAACGCGTGCACCAAGGGGGACTCCTGCAAGGCCGGCAAGTGCATGGCGGGGGCGTCGCTCGTCTGCAACGACTCGAGTCCATGCACGGCGGACTCGTGCGACCCGAAGATCGGGTGCGTGTTCAAGCCGATCGGCGGGTTTTGCGAGGACGGCGACGGCTGCACCGGGCCGGACACCTGCACCGACGGGATGTGCCTGCCGGGGGCGAACCTGTGCTGCGCCGGCAAGCCGGACGGCGTCGCGTGCTCGGACCAGGACGGCGCGACCGGGCCGGACTTCTGCTTCTCGGGCGCCTGCCGGGGGTTCCGGGTCGTGGAGTACTCGGCCGTGGCGGGGATGGACACGTACATCGAGGACGTGGACGCGTCCGGCGCGGAGGCGTACGTCGCAGGGGGGTACATGTCGGAGGGGGGCCTGAAGGGGTTCGTCGCGACCGCCCCGTTCGGGGAGACTCCGAAGGTGATCGGGTCCACCGTCGTCGCGGGGCGCCAGTACCGCGCGGTCTCGTTCGAGTCCGCGGTCGGCGACGACGGGCTGGTCGCGTACCGGCCGAGCTGGCAGGGAACCCCGAACAGCCCGTCGTGGGTGTTCGGCGGGGTGCTCTCCGGTCCGCTCTTCTCCGGAAGCCCCCAGCCGGTCCAGCTCGTGGACGTGTTCGGCGTCCCGGGCACGTTCGACAGCGGCGCATTCGGCCCGGAGTGCACCGCGGACGCGTACGTGTTCATCGGCCGTGACGGGCAGGGGAGGGCGTTCGCGCGGGGGTGCCGCATCTACAAGTCCTCCGTCTGGCCGTCCTCGTGCAGCCCGAACCCGAAGGCCGTCTGCGGCAACGGGGACATCTCCGGGGCCGACGTGCACCAGACGGTGCCGGCGGCCGCCGCGGGCGCCCGCTCGAACTGCACGGACGACTGGTGCCTGAACCCCGGCGCGTTCACGGCGCGGCTCCCCGGCGCGTCCGGCGGGCTCGGTCTGTTCATCGGGCTGCCCGGCGGCAGCCAGGACGTGATCGACAAGTTCACCCTGGCCGGGGCGATCCCTGCGACCGGCGGGCCGCTGGACATGGCCCGCATCCCGGCGGGCCCGAACCTGGGCTCCTACGTCATCGTGGGCGAGCCCGGCCTGCTGGCGCGCGCCGACCAGGGCGGCCTCCTCGAGACGCTCTGGATCCCGCTCGGGCCGGACCAGAAGGCATGGCGGTTCACGAACGTCTCGTCGAGCGCCGAGGTGACCGCGGTCAGCGGGACGAGCGGCTCCGGCGGGCAGAAGACGTCCCTGCTGCTGCACTGGAACTCGCAGCCGCTCGACATCGGCTGGATCGAGGTGCCGATCGTGACCTGCGACCCCTTCGAGCTCACGTGCACCCAGTTCGAGCCCACCGGGGTCGCGGTCCGGGGGCGGCAGGTCTGGGTCGTGGGCCGGCGGTTCGATGCGACCGCCGGATTCACCCGCGGCGTGCTCTACTTCCTCGACCTCGGGGTCACGGGCTGGGAGACCCAGTGACGATCTGCCGCCGCAGGTAGGCGAGGCCGAGCGGCTCGAAGCGCACCTCGGCCCCCAGGGCCTCCAGGTAGCTCGTGACCTTCCCCGTCTGCATCACGTTCAGGCCGGGCGTGTCGATGTGCCAGTCCCCGGGATCGGAGAGCGCCAGCGAGAGGCCGGGCATGCCGCCGAACTGGCCTTCCGGAGGCGGGCCGTTCGCCACCAGCCCGAGCGAGTGGCCCATCTCGTGGCACAGGGTCGCGGCCACGGCCAGCGTCGCGAAGTCCATGATCACGCCGAAGATCAACTGCCGGTTCGCGAGTCGCTCGTCCCCGCCCGACGACGCGTCGAACGCGGGGTCGAGGAACGCCTCGTCGCCCGGGTACTCGCCGAGGGGGGTGCCGTCGACCGGCGAGATCTCCTTCAGGATCTGGGCGCCGAGCGGGTTCCGGAGGGCCTGCCTCACGATCGACGTGACGAACACGCCGCGCCCGGGGCGCGCGTCGTCCTCCCGTCCCTGGTTGTTCGGGTCGATCTCGGCCATGCCGACGTAGCCCGACTCCGGGTCGTCGGGGTCGCCGCCGAGCGCGATCCGCGAGAACGGGGACAGCGGCGTCCAGGCGGCCGGGTCCGGAGCGCCGGGGTCGCCCTCGAACGCGATCGAGACGCGGACGCCGCGGGGCAGGGGCGCGCCGGTCGCGTCGAGGCCGTAGATCGCGTACGACTTCTCGCGGACGCGGTCGAGGAACATCGCGCGGGCCGCGGCCGAGAACTCCCCGTTCTGCGAGAGGAGGCCGAGCGCGCGCAGGGCCTCGTCGAGGTCCGGCTCGCCGTTCCCGGCCGGCACGTCCGCCGATGTCACGTCGTACGTCCCGTCGGGGCGGGCGACCGCTTCGTGCTCGAAGAGGTCCCGCGAGAGCATCACGACCCAGGGGTCCACGGCGGGGAACGGGTCGAGGTGGGCGGGGAGCGCGGCGACGTCGAAGGCCAGCGAGTCCTCCTCCCCGGCCGCGCCGTCGGCGCCGGTGAAGCGGGCCGTCACGGTGACGCCCGGCGCCGGGTCGATCGCCCCGTCCGGCACGCGGCAGCGGGTGTGGAGCAGCTCCTCGCCGGCGATCACGAGCGGATCGGGCTCGCGGTCGCAATCGAGCGCGGGGCGTGCGTCGTCGCCGGCGGGGACCACGTCGCCGCCCGCCGTGCGCAGCGGGACCGAGAAGGAGAACGTGGGCTCGCCGTCCCAGGGCGCGGCCGCGTCGGTGAGGTACGCCTCGACGGTGAAGCCGCCGGTCGGGAGCCGAAGCCGGAATGCCTGGGGAGGGCCGTCGTGCTGCGTGTACGGGACCTTGCCGTTCATGGTGTCGGGGAGGGACGCCACGGTCACGCGCGGCTTCGGGGGCGCGGGCGGCGGGACGGGCGCGTCCGGGACGTCGGGGAGGGCGGGGAGGTCGGGCTCGGGTTCGGGCTGGGGCTCGGGCTGGGGCTCGGGCGCGGGGTCGGGCACGGGGTCGGGCGCGAGGTGCGGAATCGGGTCGGGGGCTTCGTCGGAGACACGCACGGCGGCGGCGTCGGAGCACGCCGCGGCAAGCAGGATGGCTGCGAGGGATGCGATGCGTCTCATGCCCGGATTCTTGCCACAGCCGCGATCGTGGGTCAATCCCGCGCTTGACGGTGCCTGGTTGCGGTGGTCCAATTCGGCGGGGTGGTTCCCGGAGGGAGACGTGAAGGGCGATACCCGGCCGATCGCGACCGCGATCATCCTGACCATCGTGACGTGCGGGATCTACGGCCTGTTCTGGCTGTACTGGATCAGCCGCGACTTGCGGAACTACCTCGGGCGGACGGACGTGTCGCCGGGGACGGAGCTGCTGCTCTGCATCCTCTGCTTCCCGTACGCGATCTACTGGGTCTACAAGTCCACGAAGCTCGTCCAGGAGGCCCATGTGATGGTCGGGATCGAGACCACCGAGGACAAGACCGTCCTGAACATCATCCTCGCGGTGTTCGGGCTTGTCATCGTCTCGATGGCCATCATCCAGGACGACCTGAACGCCGTGTGGGCCAGGACGCCGTGACTCCGCGGCGAAGGCTGCTCGCGCTGGCGCTGACCGCAGGGCTCGCGGCGGCCGTGTTCCTGCCGATCGACGCGCCGTCGTCCGTGCCGCCGATCTGCCTCTTCCGCATCACCACCGGCTTCGACTGCCCCGGGTGCGGGATGACGCGGGCGTTCGTGCACCTGGGCCACGGCGACGCGGCCGGGGCGTTCGACCTGCACCCTCTCGTGGTCGTGGCGGCGCCGGCCGTGGCGGCGCTCTGGATCGCCCTGCTGGTCGAGGCCGCGACGCGCCGGCCCGTGATCGAGCGGGTGGGCGCGCGGACCCGCAACCTCGTCGCGATCGGCCTGACCGTGGTGTTCGTCGCGGTGTGGCTCGCGCGGACCGCGGCGGCGCTCGCCGGGGGGGCGCGCCCGTGGGAGCAGTCGCTGGCGTGGAAGGTGTTCGGGTAGGGTGTCCCGTCGGGTGGAGTTGCCTCCGCGCCGCAAGCGCGGTAGGTTTCCGCGTCCTTCGGACCAGGGGCGGACGAGGATGGAACACAAGGCGTTGACGGCACCCGAGTTCCGCGGCCGGAAGGGCGGCGCGCCGCTCGTCATGGTGACCTGCTACGACGCCTCGTTCGCCCGGCTGGTCGAGGCCGCCGGCGTCGATGCGGTGCTCGTGGGCGACTCCCTCGGGAACGTGATCCAGGGCGGGGGCAGCACGCTGCGCGTCACGGTAGCGGACGTGGCCTACCACACGCGCTGCGTCGCGGCCGGGCTGAAGGCCACGCACCTGATCGCCGACATGCCGTTCCTGTCGTACCAGGTCAGCGCCGAGGACGCGCTCCGCAACGCGGGGCGGCTGATCCAGGAGGGCGGGGCGCACGCGGTCAAGCTGGAGGGGGGCGCGCGCACCGCGCCCGCGATCCGCAAGATCGTGGACGCGGGCATCCCGGTCATGGGGCACGTCGGGCTGACCCCGCAGTCGTTCCACCAGTTCGGGGGGTACAAGGTGCAGGGCCGGTCGGAGGCCGCGGCCCGGCAGGTGATCGAGGACGCGGAGGCCGTGGTCGAGGCGGGCGCCTACTCCCTGGTGCTCGAGGGGATCCCGGCGGACGTGGCCGCGACCGTCACCGCGTCGGTCCCGGTCCCGACGATCGGCATCGGCGCGTCGCGCAACTGCGACGGGCAGGTCCTGGTGCTCTACGACCTGCTCGGGATGGACGAGCGGTTCGAGCCGAAGTTCCTGAAGAAGTACGCGAGCTTCGCGGATGACGTCCGCCGGGCGGTCGGCGACTTCGCGGCCGAGGTGCGCACCCGCGCCTTCCCGGACGACTCGCACTCGTTCGGCCGGGCGCGCCAGAACTCCGAGCGGAGGGAGAAGCGGTGAACGTCGTCCTGTCCGTGGCCGAGATGAAGGAGATCGCCGCGAAGCTCCGGCGCGCCGGGGAGACCGTGGCGCTCGTGCCGACCATGGGGGCCCTGCACGAGGGGCATCTGGCGCTCGTCCGCGAGGCGGCCCGGACGTCGTCGCGGGTCGTGGTGTCCGTCTTCGTGAACCCGACCCAGTTCGGGCCGGCCGAGGACTTCGCCCGCTACCCGCGGGACATCGAGGGCGACCTGCGCAAGCTCGGCGCGCTGAAGGTCGATCACGTCTTCGCGCCGGACGCGGCGTCCATGTACCCCCCCGGCGGCTCGGAGACCCGGGTCGACCTGACGCGGCTCCCGGGGCACCTCTGCGGGCTGTCGAGGCCGCACCACTTCCCGGGCGTGGCGACCGTGGTGCTGAAGCTCTTCAACATCTGCCGGCCGGACGCGGCCGTGTTCGGGCTCAAGGACTACCAGCAGGTGCGCGTGATCGAGCGGATGGTCGCGGACCTGGACGTGCCGGTCAGGATCGTCCGCCACCCGACCGTGCGCGAGCCGGACGGCCTCGCGATGTCGTCGCGGAACCGGTACCTCTCCGCGGAGGACCGGGCGAAGGCGCCGGTGATCTTCGCGACGCTGAAGCACCTCGCGGACGCGATCGCGCGGGGGGAGCGGGACGCGGCGCGCCTGATCGAGCTTGCACGCGGGCGGATCTCGGACGCGGGGGGCAGCGTGGAGTACCTCGCGGTCGCGGACCCGGACACGCTGGACGACGTCGCGGTCGCGGACCGGCCGGTGCTGATCGCGGCGGCGGTCCGGTTCGGGGGGACGAGGTTGATCGACAACGTGGTCGCGGGGGGGTAGGTGCACCCGCCGCGCGCCCGTCCCATCCAGGCGCGGGCGGGCCGCGGCGGCATGAACGCCGCGGCCCGAGGGCGCGCGGCGGTCCCGGGCCTGCACGGCGAGAGGGAGGCGATGGCCACGAGGGAGATCGCTCCGGAGTTGGCTCGGCGGTGCGTGGATACGGTGCGGTTCCTCTCGGTCGATGCCACC
>VGRB01000151.1 GCA_016875475.1 Deltaproteobacteria bacterium | reverse complement strand
CCGCGGTGCGGTGCGGTCCAGGGGGCACTGGCGGAGGCGGGAAGTGCGGTGTCTGGCGGCGGCGGTGACGGTCCTCCTCGGCTCGTCCGCACTGGCGCAGGAGCCCGCCCCCGCATCCCCGCCCCCGAGCGCCCCGGCGCCCGCCGATCCCGACGCCACGGTGTCCGACGCCGCGGTGCCCGGCGCCGGCAAGGCCGCGCCGCTCCCGCCGGCGGGCAAGCCCCACTTCGACGCGACGCCCGGCCTGAAGCCGATCGGGTCCGACGGCGCCGCCCCGCCGAACAAGGATCGGAACCTGTTCCACAGGTACCTCGACATGTTCGACCGCGAGATGGACTATGTCGGCCGCGCCGACTTCTGGGGCGCCGTGACCTCGCACCTGCCGAAGGGGTACCTGTCGGTCGGCTACCGGTTCGAGTCGGTCGGCGCGGGCGGGTTCTTCGACGGGCAGGGCGACCGCTCGGGCCGCCTGCTCGACCCGCTGGAGCTGGACCTCGGCGCGGCCGGCGGCGCGCGGCTGGACTTCCGTGCGGGCGGGTGGGCCCGCCGTCACGAGATCCAGGTCAAGTACGGCATCCTCGGCAACCTCGACGCGTTCATCGACGTCCCCTTCATCGAGATGGAGACGTGGATCGACCCCGTCTACCAGGTGCGCGGCGCGACCCCGCGTGCCGTGCTCGGCGGCTCGCCGGACGAGTTCCTCGGCAGCCTCGAGCGGCTCGGCCGGCCGCGCCCGAAGCGGCGCTTCTCGACGGGCAACGTCCCCGAGCTGAACGACATCGCGTTCGGCGTGTCGTGGAATCCCTACAGGAACAGGTACTTCTCGATGTCGCTGGCCGGGCGCGTCACCGCGCCGACCGGCAGGGTCGCGGACCCGGACGGCCGGCTCGACCTGGGGCTCGGCCCGGAGATCGACCGCGGCTCCGGCTCCTGGATGCTCGGCGTGTCCATGGGCTACGACGTGCGCCCGCCGGGCTGGTTCGACTTCCTGACGTTCTCGTTCCAGGTGGACCTGAACCAGCCCCTGCCGCAGAAGCGCCGCCTTCCGGGGTTCCTGAAGCCCGACGACGGCTACCGGAGCCAGGTCGAGGCGGCCGATCCGGAGGTCGCGCGGTACCTCGACACGTACTTCCCGGACCTGTCCGGCTACGCGGGCGCCTCGTACACGCACCTGCCCGGCACGTCGCTCGGCGCCTCGGCCGCGGCGAACTTCGACCTGTACGTGGTCGGGCTGACCATCGAGTACGCCTACTTCGCGCAGATGCCGTCCGTCCTCCGCGACGTCCCCCGCCCCGCGATGGCCGTGGTCGGCGAGGCACGCGGCGTGGCGGGCACGACCGAGCACCACCTGAACGTGGGCATCGGCACCGGCGCGCTCATGGGCGTCTACCTCCCGATCGTGATCAAGGGGGGGTACGACTGGATGTTCGGCGGGGTCAATTCGCTCTGGAAGGACCCCGGCTGGAACATCGGCGTGAACCTGTACCTGCCGATCGCGCCGCCCAGGCGGGAGACCGACAAGGACGGCAGGCTGATCGTGAAGCCGCGCCAGGCGTGCGACCCGCGCTGGTAGCCGGAGGACGGATGGACGTTCGGACAGGGCCGGTCGTTCCTGCTCCCGGCGCCCCGCCCGCGACCGCGAAGCGCCCGACCTTCGGGCAGGTCCTCGCGTACGCGGCCGGGAACTTCCCCGCGGGCCTCGTGCTGCTCGTCCTCGAGACCTGGCTGATGCGGCTCTACTGCCCCTCGCCGGACGAGGTCGGCCGCAGCCTGCTCGTCTCGCCCGAGAACTTCGGCCGGCTGTCGATCCCGGTGCTGATCATCGGCGCGCTCGCGGACCCGCTGGTCGGGTTCGTGTCGGACCGCACCCGGAGCCGCCTCGGCCGCCGCATGCCGTACATCCTTGTCGGCACGCCGCTCCTGGCGCTGTCGTTCGTGCTCCTCTGGTTCCCCCCGGTCACGCACGAGTCGCTGTCGAACATCATCTGGCTGACCGCCATGCTGACCGCGGTGCACGTCGCCTTCACGGTCGTCGTGAACCCGTACCTCGCCCTGATGCCCGAGCTGTGGACCGACGAGGGCGACCGCGTGCGCACGTCCGCCTGGATGACCGCGTTCAACGCGCTCTCGCAGATCTTCGCGTTCGGCGTCCTCGGGATGCTGATCGCGAACTTCGAGACCGGCGCGGACTTCCTCGGGCTCGACCTCGCGGACGGCTACAAGATCGGCGCGGTCGTCTGCGGCATCGTGACGTTCGCGTTCCTGGTCCCGACGCTCCTGTGGATCCGCGAGACCCCGCACGCCGCCTCGAAGGAGGTCCCGTTCGGCCTGATCGAGGCGTCCGTCGTCACCTTGCGCAACCCCGCGTTCCTGCCCTACATCATCGCCGGATCCCTGCTCGGCGCGGCCCAGGTGCTGGTGGTCCAGACCATGCCGTACCTCGTGAGGGTGGTGGTCGGGAAGGGCGACGACGTCGCGGGCTACATCCTGACCGGCCTCGTCGTGCTGTCCGCCGCGCTAATCCCGATGGCGGAGCGGCTCGCGCGCCGGTTCCGCAAGCGCGACCTGTTCCTGGCGGCGCTCGTGACCTTCGGCGTCGTGCTGCCGATCACGACCCTGGCCGGCCGCCTCGGGGTCCCAGCGCTGCCGCACGTCATCATCTGCTGCGCGATCATCGCGCCCGCGCTCGCGATCGGACTGGTCATCCCCCGCGCGATCCTGGCCGACATCATGGACTTCGACACGGAGCGGACGGGCTACCGCCGCGAGGCCATGTACAACGGCATGGAGGGGCTCATCCAGAAGATCGCGATGGCGGTCGGGTTCTGGGCCGTCGGCGAGCTGTTCGGCGCGTTCGGCTTCTCGGCCGAGGAGCCCTGGGGCATCATATTCTCCGGCGTCGCGGGTGGCGCGATGGCGCTCCTCGGCGCCGTGGCGTTCTGGTTCTACCCGCTCAGGAAGTAGCGCGTGGGGCTTCTGAAGAGGTTGTTCGGGGGCGGCGGGGCCGCGACGCGGCTCGAGCCCACCTTCGACATCAAGGACGTGCGCGGCGTGGCCGTGCCGTACCAGGGTGGGGCGGTCTTCCCGTCGTTCGAGGTCACGCGTCCGCGGCTGGACCTCGCGGGGGGGTGGTGGGGGCGGCGCGTGGACCGGCCGCGCGTCGAGGCTGGTGCGCCGCGCACGGACGCGGTGAAGCGCGAATTGGCGATCGAGGAGGGCACGCGCACCGGCGCGCCGTGGCCCGCGCCGGGCTACCGGCCGCGAATCGTGCCGGGCCCCGAGAACCGGATGTGCGAGCCGGGGTCCGAGGCGAGCCCGGAGCGCTTCGAGGGGGTGGCCTGGTACGCCCGCCGGTTCGACCCGCCGCCCGGGTTCCGCGGCGCGCCGGCGCGGCTCGTGTTCCTGGGCGTGAACTGCGTCGCGGACGTCTTCCTGAACGGCGAGTACCTCGGCTGGCACGAGGGCGGCTACACGCCGTTCTCGTTCCTGCTGCCGCCCGACAGGCTGCTGGAACGCGACAACGACCTGCGCGTGCGCGTCCACAACCCCCCCTGGGGGAGCGACCCGGCGACCGTGCCGGCGGTGGTCGCGGACTGGTGCAACTACGCGGGGATCCTGCACGAAGTCTACCTCGAGTCCCTCCCCCCGGCGCGGATCGATCGCCTGGACGCGATCCCCGACGGGGACGGGTTCGACCTGACCGTGGTGGCCTCCGGCGACCTCCCGCCCGGGGCGCGCGTCCGGCTCGCGCTCCACGCCGTGCGGGCCGACGCGGGCGGGGTCGCGGACCCGTCGGCCGAGGCGATCCGCGGGCCGGAGGTCGCGTCGAAGGAGGCGGGCCTGACGGCCGTCGGCGACGTCGGCGTGGCCACGGAGCGGCTGGCGGCGCCATCGCCCGCCTACTGGTCGCCGGAGGCCCCGGCCCTCGTGGTGGCGCGGGCCGACCTGCTGCTCGGGGACCGCGTGCTCGACACCGTGTCGGTCCAGACCGGGCTCCGGACGGTCGGGCTGCGCGACGGCCGCCTGGCGCTGACCGGCAAGCCCACGTTCCTGTGCGGCGTCGCGCGCCACGAGGACGGGCCCCGCGGCCGCACCGTGACGGCGGACGAGGTCGCGCGGGACCTCGCGCTCGTGAAGGGGCTCGGCGCCGACTTCCTGCGCGCCGGCCACTACCCGAACCACCCGGTGACCGCGATCCTGGCCGATCGCGTCGGGCTCGCGGTCGCGGCCGAGATCCCGGTGTGGCGGCACGGGCCGAAGGAGTTCGAGGCGGACGGCGGGCGGCTTGCGCTCCAGACGTGGCGCGAGATGACGTGGCGCGACCGCAACCGCCCGAGCGTGCTGTTCTGGAGCGTCTGCAACGAGTGCGCCGGCGAGGACCCCCCCGCCGCGCGCACGGCGCACATCGTGCGGCTGCGGGACGACCTGAGGACCCGCTACGACGACGGCCGGATGGTCATCCAGAGCGCCGCGGTGGACGGGCCGGGGGCGCACGACGCCTCGCAGCGCGAGTGCGGCCTCGCCGGGTGGACGTTCGACTGCGGCACCCCGCAGGACGGCGCGTGCCGCGACGGGACCGCGGCGTTCCTGCGGGCCGCGGCGGAGGCGCTGCCGGACCGGCCCGTCATGGCGACCGCGTTCGGCCTCCGGTCGTCGCCCGCGACGGGCCACCCCGAGTGGGAGGGGCTCCAGGTCGAGGTGCTGCGCGAGACGGCCGCCGCGTACGAGGAGTTCCTGGGGGGGGGCGGCCGCCTCGCCGGGGTGGTCTGGAGCGCCGCGTTCGACTGGCATCGCCACGTCCCGGGGCTCCGGAACATGGGCGCGATCGGCATGGACCGCGAGACCGAGAAGCCCGCCGCCGCCGAGCTGCGCGCGGCGTTCGACCGCCTGAGGGCCGCGTTCCGCCACGGCCTGCCGCCGTTCTGAGTCCGTTGCGGGTGTACAATGCCCCCGCCTGCCGCGGAGCGCTCGCGATGCACGACGGGGCCCACGTCCACACGGTCAAGCAGGAGTACCTGGACCTCCACCGCAGGCTCGAGAAGGCGCCGATCGGCGCGCCGGCCAGGCCCGCGTTCTTCGCGATCCTGGAGGAGCTGTTCACGCCCGAGGAGTGCCGGGTCGCCGCCGCGATCCCGATGCGCCCGGCGTCCGCGAAGCGCATCGCGGGGATCGCGGGCATGGGCGTCGCGCGCGTGAACGAGGTCCTGGACGTGCTCGTCCGGAAGGGCCTCGTGGTCGATCTGCACAAGCCGTCGGGCGGCGTCTACTACTTCCTGAACCCCCCCGTCATCGGGTTCTTCGAGTTCACGATGATGCGGATCCGCGACGACGTGGACCAGGCGAAGGTCGCGCGGCTGATGAAGGAGTACTTCTACGAGGACCCGGAGCTTGCGTTCCTGCGGATGCTGAACGACGCGCCGACGTTCATCGCGCGGCCTCTCGTCCACCAGGACGCGGTGCCGCCGGAGCAGTTCTCGGAGATCCTGGACGAGGACCGCGCGAGCGAGGTGGTCGATTCGGCGGGGCGCTGGTCCGAGGGGCTGTGCCACTGCCGTCACGTGGCGCGGCACACCGGCCGGCCGTGCGTCCACCCGGAGGGGCACTGCCTCGCGCTCGGCATGGGTGTGGAGTACCTCGTCCGCGCGGGCATCGCGAAGCGCATCGACAAGGCGCGGGCGCGCGAGGTCCTCGCGTACTCGCGGGACAACGGCCTCGTGATGATGGCCGACAACGTGAAGCGCAAGCCGACCTTCATCTGCAACTGCTGCGGGTGCTGCTGCGAGATGCTGCACGGCATCCGGATGCTCAAGGACATGCGCCACGCGGTCGTGACGTCGGGCTGGGTCGCGTCGCCGTCGGACGAGGGGTGCAACGGGTGCGGCGCGTGCGCCTCCGCGTGCCCGATAGAGGCGATCGACGTCGTGCCCGCGACCGCCTCCGGGGAGCAGCCGAAACGGAAGAAGCGCGCGGTGGTCCGCGGCGAGCTGTGCCTCGGTTGCGGAGTGTGCAAGCGCGCCTGCAAGCGCGGGTCCATGACCATGCGCAGGCTTCCGGCGCGGGTCCGGACGCCCGAGACCATGATGGAGAAGATGATGGTCCAGGCGCTGGAGCGGGGGAAGCTCCAGCACCTGCTGTTCGACGACCCGTCGCGGCTCTCGCACCGCGTGCTCGGCGCGTTCGTCGGCATGGCGCTGAACGCGCCCCCGGCACGCCGCTACCTGCTGCGCGACAACGTCAAGTCGCGGTTCGTGAAGATGCTGTCGGAGGCGACGTTCAAGTCGCCGGCCGGGTGGGTCGCGAAACTCTGAACCGGCGGGAGGGTCATGGCGAGGGCGTTGTCCGAGCCCGATCCGGACGCGCACGTCGCGGCATGCGGGCTGTTCTGCACGAACTGCGGCAGGTTCAAGGCGGGGAAGTGCAAGGGGTGCCAGGTCGTGCCGGAGGGGCTCACAGACCGGTCATCCCGACGACCGCCCGGACCAGCCCGCGCGCGGACGGGTCCGTGATCGGCGGGATCGCGATCAGGGCCACGTACATAGTGGTCTCGCCGAACGCGCCGCGGCCGAACGCCGGGTTCGCCATGAGCCGGTCGGTCGTGGCCATCACCTTGCGGACGCCGCGCCCGCGGTACGGGAGGACGAAGACGGCGCTCTCCTCCAGCGCGAGCCCGTCGAGCGTGTCGAAGACGGCGTAGAGGTTGTCCTCGGAATCCACCGCGATGCCGTCGCCGTAGTGCCCGACCCCTTCCGCGTGCGCGTCCTTGCCCCCGTCCTTCGAGACCTCGTAGAGGCTCGCGACACGCGCCGCCGGGTCCGTGCCGTCCATGCAGAGCAGGGCCGTGTTCTCGGTCGTGACCCAGTAGTCGCCTCGCGAGTCGATGGCCACGCCGTTCGGCCCGCCCGTCAGCTTCGCCCAGAAGCCGGCCTGGCCCCGGGGCGCCCCGGAGGCGTCCAGCCACCAGACCTTGCCGCCGCACGTGTCCGTGAACACGACTCCCCCGTCCGTCTCGACCGCGACCGAGTTCGGGAAGATCGGCGCGACCTCCCTGCCCGCCCCCGCGACCGTGACGACCTCCCCGGCCGGCGTCACCTTGCGCACCGCGGCCCCCTGGCCGTCCGCGACCCATAGCGTCCCGCCGGGGGCGAACGCGAGCCCGAGCGGCGCCACGAGGGGGTCGCCGGAGAGCGCGACGCGGCTGGTCTTCCCGGCCGCGTCCACCTGGATCAGGCCCCCCGGGACCCCCATCACGATGCGGTCGCGCGCGGGGTCGAACGCGAGCCCCTCGGTGGATCCGGAGACCCCTTCGGATGCCAGGAACGCATCCACGTCGCCGAACGGCTCGGGCACGATGGGCACGCCGAGCGTGGCATCGACCACGAGCCGGTGCGCGAACGGCAGCACCAGGGCGTTCGGGATCGGCACCGGGCCGAGCGTCCAGGTCAGGCTCGCGTGGCCGGCGTCGGGGTCGGGGATCGGGTCGATCCTGCCGCCACCCCGCACCTCGATGATCATCTCCTCGCACCCGCGCGGCCACTTCAACTCGACGGGAATCGCGGTCCCGGCGGGCGCACTCGCGGGGGGCTCGGGACCCAGTAGGACGTGACGCTCGTCCGGGACGCACTCGGCCCCGTCGGACCCGCAGGCGACCGACGCAAGCGCTGCCGACACAGCGGCGATCGCTGCGACACCCCGCCTCGCTTCACGCATCGCCCACAGCCCTCCGCCTGAGGAACTCCGCTCCCTTCCCCACCCGCGTCTCGACCGGGACGCCGTCCCGGCAGAGCGGGCAGGCAGCCTCGTCCCAGCTGTCCAGGTCGATGGTCGCCAGCGAGTGGAGGACCGGCGCCCCGACCTGCTCCGCGGTGACCCCGCCCCGGTTCACGAGGGCCGCGGCCCCGACGACCTCGCCTCCCGCCGCGCGCACGGCCGCGACCGCGTCGCGCAGGGAACCGCCCGTGGTCAGGACGTCCTCGACGACCAGCACGCGCCGGCCCGCCGCGATCCGGTCGTAGCCCCGCCGCAGCACGAACTTCCGGTCGTCCGCCCTCTCGGCATAGACCGCGAGGACCTCGGCCGCGCCGGGGCCGGCCGCCGCGGCCAGGTGGTGGGCGGTCCACTGCGCCAGGACGACCCCCCCGAGCACCGGGCCGCACACGACCTCGACGCCCGCGTCGCGGAAGCGGTCCGCGAAGGCTGCGCACAGCCGCGCGACGGCCGCGGTGTGCGGGTAGATGGCGTCCTTGTTCACGTAGGCGGATCCGTGGCGTCCCGACGTAAAGACCACGTGCGTGCCGGTCAGCACGGCGTCGTTCGCCGCGAGGAGGTCGAGGACGTCGTCGCCGGCGCTCATGTGCCCGTCCGCGGCATGGGGGACGACACGCGTCGCGTGCCCGACGGTCGAACCGGCGGCTCGGACGGTGGCGGCGGCGCCGACGTGGCGTGGACGATCTCGGCGACGATCCGGTCCACTGCGGCCTCGGGCGTCCCGACCTGCGCGGGCGGCATCAGGATCGGCCGGCCGATGACCATGTGGGTGGCTCCGGCGCGCACGGCCTCCGTCGGGGTCGCGACGCGCGCCTGGTCGCCCGTGCTCGCCCAGGCCGGGCGGACGCCGGGGACGACCGTGACCACGCCCGCGAGCGCCGGGTCCGCGCGGATCACGGGCAGCTCCTGCGGCGAGCAGACGATTCCGCCCGCTCCCAGGCGTACCGCCATGCGTGCGAAGTCGAGGACCTTGTCCCGGGCGGGCGCCCCGAACACCGCGCGCGCGGCCGCGTCGTCGAGCGACGTGAGCACGGTCACGGCGAGCAGGATGCTGGTTCCCCGCTCGGCCGCGGCCGCGGCGATCGCGGCCGGACCCGCGGACGCGTGGACGTCGAACATCCAGACGCCCATGGACGCGACCGACCGCACCGCGCCCGAGATCGTGTTCGGGATGTCCGCGAACTTGCCGTCGAAGAAGACGCGGCCGCCGAGGTCGTGGATGGCCTTCACGACGGCCGGCGCGCCTTCCGCGGTCAGCAGCTCCAGGCCGACCTTGAAGCCCCCGACGCGGCCCGCGAGCCTGCGCACGACCGAGGTCGCGCGGGCCAGCGTCGGCACGTCGAGGGCCACGATGATCCGGTCACGCGCCTCCACCCGGCACGCCTCCTTCGCGAAGACTTCCTGGTACGGCCCCGATGCCGGAGGCGACGCGGCGGCGCGTCAACGCCGGCGGGAGCAGCGGGAGCAGCGAGAACAGCGCGATCAGCGCCCACGCTCCCGCGGGAGTCCCGCCCGCGCCGCAGCCTCCGCCGCCGGAACCCGTCTCGTCCGGACCCGGGTCCGCGCGGGCCTCGAACAGGATCGACCCGCCGGTCTCGGAGTGCGCCGCGTCCGGGTCCTCGTCGCCCGCGGTGGTGACGTCGGACTCGTCCGGCGCCGCGGCCTGGTCCGCGATCGGGGCGTCGGCGGGCTCCTCGGCCTCGGGGGGTACGGGCACGTCCCCGGGCGCGTCCGGCACGGCGACGTCCGCCGGGTCCGGCTCGGGCGGCGCGGGCGCGCACGAGCCCCCCTCGCACACGAGGCCTTGCGGGCAGGTCCCGCAGGTGCCGCCGCAGCCGTCGGGCCCGCAGAGCCGGCCCGCGCAGTCGGCCGGGCACGGCTTGCACGACCCGCCGCCGCAGACGAGCCCGATGCCGCACTCGCCGCACGAGCCGCCGCAGCCGTCGTATCCGCACTGCTTGCCCGCGCACTGCGGCACGCAGACGCACTGCCCGAACTTGCAGACGTTGCCGAGCGCGCAGGTGCCGCAGGACCCGTCGCACCCGTCGTCGCCGCACTCCTTCCCGCCGCACGCGGGGACGCACGGGGGGTGGCACTGGCCGAAGGCGCAGGTCCAGCCCGGCTCGCACTGGCCGCACGGCCCGCCGCAGCCGTCGTCCCCGCACTGGCGGCCGGTGCAGTCGGGCGTGCAGCAGGCCCCGGCGAGGCACCCGCTCCCGGGCGCGCAGTCGCCGCACGACCCGCCGCAGCCGTCCGGCCCGCACTGGGCGCCGGTGCAGTCCGGGGTGCAGCAAAGGCCGACGATGCACTTCGCGCCGGGCGCGCAGTCGCCGCAGGATCCCTCGCACCCGTCGTCGCCGCACTCGCGGGCCTCGCATGCGGGGTAGCAGGGCGTCACGCACTTGCCGTTCTGGCAGACCTTGCCCGGGAGGCAGGATCCGCAGATCCCCCCGCACCCGTTGTCGCCGCACGTCTTGCCGGTGCACTCGGGGTAGCAGGGGCCCTCGCACTTCCCGTCCAGGCACATCTCGCCGCCCGGGCACATGCCGCAGTAGCCGCCGCACCCGTCGGGCCCGCACTCGCGGGTCGAGCAGTACGTGGGGCTGCACGGGCACTGGCCGTCCGCGTCGCAGGGGCCGTGCATGCAGTCGCCGCACTTGCCGCCGCACCCGTCCGGGCCGCAGTCCTTGGCGAGGCACTGGGGCACGCAGACGCAGGTGCCGCCGGAGCACTTGGACCCGGGCTTGCACACGCCGCAGACGCCGCTGCACCCGTCCGACCCGCACTGCTTGCCGCCGCACTCCGGGATGCAGGTGCAGACGCCCGCAATGCACTGCTTCTTCCCGGAGCACGTGCCGCACGACCCGCCGCACCCGTCGCCGCCGCAGTCGTGGCCGGTGCAGTCGGGGAAGCACGGGCAGGTCCCGTCCCCGTTGCAGGGCATGCCGCCCTTGCAGGTGCCGCACGAGCCGCCGCAGCCGTCCGGCCCGCACTGGCGGCCGTCGCACTGGGGGCAGCATTGGCCGGCGAGCCTGCACTCCTCGACGCACGACTCGTCCCAGGCGGGGTCGGGCCATCCGAACGTGCCGCAGCAGTACCAGAACTGGTCGCAGATCGCGGTCTCGCACTGGCAGCCCCCGCAGCCGGGGAGCGGCGACGGGAAGCAGCCGTTCGACTGCTGCGCGGACGCGGGGCGGGCCGAGGCCAGGACGACGGCGGCAAGGGCGAGGAGCGGCGCAGTCCGCACGGGGGACCTCCCGCGGGAATGGTATTTGCGTTGAAGGACGAGTGCAATCGCGGTAAAGCGGGACGGGGGAGCGGGAGCGGGTTCGGGGCTCGGGCTCGGGTTCGGGTTCGGGCTCGGGGAGGCAGGGATGAGGTGGGCTTGGCTGTTTGTGGCGCTCGGTTGCTCCGGGACTGCGGGCGATGGGCCGGTCCCGCGGGTGATCCCGGCGCTGTCCCGGTTCGTGGACCCGCTGATCGGGACGAAGGGCCACGGCAACTCGGTCCCGGGGCCGTGCGTGCCGCACGGGATGGTCAAGCTGTCGCCCGACACGGACGCGGAGCAGGGCAGCATCGACGCCTACGACTGGGACCACGACCGGATCGAGGGGTTCAGCCATACCCACCTCCAGGGGCCGGGGGGGACGAACAACGGCTACAGCCAGGTGCTCGTGATGCCGCTCGTCGGCGAGGTGCGGACGGACCGCGACCGCTACGCGTCGAGGTACGACCACGCGACCGAGGTCGCGGCGCCCGGGTACTACGCGGTCACGCTGGAGGACGCCGGGATCCGCGCGGAGCTGACCGCGACGCGGCGGTGCGGGGTGCACCGGTACACCTTCCCGGCCGCCGACGCGGCTCGCGTGATCCTGGACGCGGCCCACACGCGCGGCGAGCCGCGGGACGGGCGCGTGGAGGTCGTCGCCCCCGACACGATCCGCGGGAAGGCGGTCCACCAGGTGAACCCGCTCGTCGCGCTGGGGGTCGGGGACAGCGCGCCCGGGACCACGGGGATCAGCACCCC
>VGRB01000150.1 GCA_016875475.1 Deltaproteobacteria bacterium | reverse complement strand
GTTTACGCCCGCTGCTTCGCGAGCCTGGCGCCCTTCATGAACGCCGCGGTGTAGTCGTCGGCCGCCGACGTCGGGGACGCCTGCGCCCCGACCGCGACCGCCGCCGCCAGCGCGAGCGCCCAGGCGCCGCCCCGGCCGCCTCCGAACCCGTTCCACCCCATCATCTGGCACCTCCCGCCGACGGGCCCGGCAGGGCGCCCTCGGCCGAGCCCCGCCCCGTCGCGCTCCAGAGCGTGAAGCGCCTGAGCGCGGACCGATCCTTCCCCTCGATCGCGTAGACCGCGATGTCGTTCCTCCCCTTCAGCAGCGGGATGCGCGCGTCAACCGGCACGACCGTGTCGAGGGTCGGCCCCTTGCGCGTCCAGAAGTAGACCTTGTCGTTCCCCCGGAAGATCAGGACCTTGCGCCGCGCCTCGCCCGCGTGTCCCGCGAACCGGACCTGGCCCGACACCCAGACCGAGTCGCCGGCCCCGCCCGGGTCCGAGACCTTCATCTCCACCGCGGGCTCCACGCCGCGCGGCAGCGGCGCCTCGGGCAGCGGCGAGAAGCGGACCACGCCGGACATCGCCTCGACGTCGGAGGCGCGCACGAACGCGAACCGCTCCTCCTCGATATCGACCTTGTACCAGTCCCCGCGGCGCGCCGACGACCGCAGGAAGAAGCCCTCCGGCGTCTCGAAAAGGGCCGGGGCGTCGGGGGTGGCCGCGACCAGGATCCTCACGCCGGACCGGAGCGTCCTGAGCGCGCTATGGCGAGGCTCGAACCGCTCGGCCGGCTGCCGCACGACCGGGATCGTGAACTCCTCGGACAGGAACTCCCGCACGGACTGGTCGAGGATGCCGACCTCGAGCGTCACGCCCGCCGACTCGACCCCGCGCTTCAGCTCCAGGCTGAACCGCGCCTGGGCCGTGCGGCCGATCGGTAGACCGTCGCGCAGCGTCACGCGGCCGTTGCGGATATAGACGCCATCGCCGCTCTTGTTCCTGAGGGAAACCAGCACCTTGCCGGCCGCGCCCTCGCCGACGTTCTGCACGTCGAACACGACGCTCGCCGCCTCGCCGGGGTTCAGCACGCCGTCCCCGTTCCCGGCCGCGTCCTGGACCTGCCACGAGTATGCGAACCGCGGCCTCAGGCTGCCGCGCGTCGCCACGATCGCCGCCTCGCCGGGGTTCAGCACGCCGTCCCCGTTCCCGGCCGCGTCCTGGACCTGCCACGAGTATGCGAACCGCGGCCTCAGGCTGCCGCGCGTCGCCACGATCGACGGCTCGGGCCGTGCCGCCTCCACGTCGCCGTGCCATACCCGGAACGCCACCTGGTCGGTCCGGTCCCACGTGTCCTTGGGGATGGTGACCGGGACCTCGCGCGTCACGGTCTCGCCGGGGCCGATGCGGCCGAACACGAACTCGCGATCGTCCATCGCGAGGCTGTCCGACTCGGTGACCGCGTGCACGCGGTAGAGAGGCTCCGGGCCGTCGTTCCGCGCCGACAGGCGCAGCTTCGCCCTGGCCCCCGCGGCGAGGGGCTGGGGCTTGTCGATGCCGAACGCGACGTGGATCGCCGCGCCGGGACGCGCCGGGCCCGCGGTCCAGTCGATCTCCCGCCTCCCGAGCGCCTCGGCGATCCGGGCGTCCTGGTCCGCGGCCCACGCGCGAAGCCCGCCGTCGGCCTCGGAGAGCGCCCGGCCGCGCCCCGCGGACCGCACGTCCTTCAGCAGCCGGGCGGCGAGGTCGATCGCGTCGTCGCGTTCGAACTTCTCCTCGTCCCGGAGCGGCGGCTCCTCCTCGTCCTCGGCGGACGACTCCGGCTCGACCTTGGACAGCAGGAACGGCACCCGCGCCAGGGGCACGTCGTTCGCCACCTTGCCGAACGCCTCGAGCAGCCGCTTCGGGTCGCGCTCGCGCCGCACGCCCGCGCCGTTCATGGCGATGCGCTCCGCGCCGATCGACACCGGCAGCAGCTCGATGTCGGGCGTGATGCCCACGCCCTGGATCGAGATGTCGCCCGGGGTCAGGTACTGCGCGACCGTCAGCTTCAGCGCGCCGTCCCCGTCCTCGTACATCACCTGGACCGTGCCCTTGCCGAACGTCGTGTTGCCGACGAGCGGCGCGCGGTCGTTCCCCTTCACGGCGCCCGCCACGATCTCCGCGGCCGAGGCGCTCCCGTTGTCGATCAGCACGACGAGCGGCAGGTCCGCGAACGGCGCGTCCCCGTCCGCCTCGTACTCCTGGCGCTTCCGCTTGCCCTCGCCCTCGGTCACGACCAGCGTGCCGCGCCGGACGAACAGGCCCGACACGTCCACGGCCTGCTCCAGCAGCCCGCCCGGGTTCTGGCGCAGGTCGAGCACCAGCGCCTTCAGCGAGTCCCGCGCCCGCAGGTCCTCGATCTGGCGCTTCAGCTCGCGCGTCGTGTCCTCCTGGAAGTGGCGGATGCGCGCGTACCCGACGCCCTCGCCGAGGGCCTCCGACGACACGCTCTGGATGTGGATCTCCGCGCGCGTCAGCGGGAACGCCTTGGCCTCGGTCCACTCCTTCCGCTGGACGAGGATGTTGACGGGCGTCCCGGGCTCGCCGCGCAGCTTCGAGACCGCGTCCGACAGGGCCATGTTCATGGTGGATTCGTCGCCGATCTCGAGGATCTGGTCGCCTGACCGGAGCCCCGCCTTCGCCGCGGGCGTGCCGGGCAGGACCGACACGATGGTGACGAGCCCCTTCCGGGTCGTGATGACGATGCCCAGGCCCCCGAAGCGCCCCTGCGTGTCGAGCTGCATCTCCTTGTACGCGCGGGGCGGCAGGTAGACCGAGTGCTCGTCGAGCGGCGTGAGCATCCCGTTGATGGCCGTGTACTCCACGTCCTCGGCCTTCACGTCGCCCGGCAGGTACGCCGAGACGAAGTCGAACACGTCGAGCAGCTTCCAGTTCATCTCGTACAGGTCGGCCACGTGGGACAGGTCGAAGGTCTTCTGCTGGTCGCCCACGCGGACCACGACCGAGGTCGTGCGCGCCGGCTCGTCCGCGTCCGTCGTGACCATCAGGTCCGGGACGAGCGCCTCCGCGGCCTTCAG
This sequence comes from Deltaproteobacteria bacterium, assembly GCA_016875475.1. Taxonomy (GTDB): domain Bacteria; phylum Myxococcota_A; class UBA9042; order DTJE01; family DTJE01; genus VGRB01. Next base: position 8,830 of record VGRB01000150.1, on the reverse strand, counting down.
CGCGCCGACCAGCATCGGGAGCGGCTTCACCCGCGGCGGGGCCACGTAGTTCGACCGCACCCAGCCGACGCACCGCGTGAGCAGCCGGAGCTTCCCGAGGTCGGTCTGGGCCCGCTCGCCCGCCTCCGCCTCGCGGAGCCCGATCGTCTCGAACAGGGCCGGGCGCTCAGGCAGCTCGAACCCGAAGAGCAGCCAGGAGATGAGGCACGCGGAGGCCAGGATCGTGAGGAGCCGCGCGATCCCGCGGGTCAGGGCCCTGCGCGCGCCGACGTTGTCGTGGTGGCGTTCCATCGCGGAGCACTATAGCGCATCGACGGACGGACTCCCAACCGCGGGCCGTTCGGCCCCGTCCGTCCCCCTGCGCGCCCGTCCCCTCCTTCGCGACCCGACCGCCGCGATGGTAGCATCGGGGTCCGACATCGGGAGGTCACGCATGGCACGCACCCCGAAGCGCCCCCGCACGCCCGAGGAGCAGGCGGCGGCCGACAAGGCGCGCAGCCGCTCGGAGCTGCTCTGGTGGGTGAAGGCGTTCGCGATCCTGTGGGCGATCGGCTTCCCGGTCTGCTACTGGGTGCTCGACCTCGGCCTGTGGCCGAGCATCCTCGCCGCCCCGGTCTCGCTGCCGATCATCGCGATCACGCTCATGTACCTGAACAGGAAGCCGCGGAAACTGTAGGCGCCGCGCCGCGCGCGAACCTCAGCGGTTCTTCTCCCAGATCAGCCGGAGCCCGGTCAGCGTCAGGTCGGGGTCGACCTCGTCCACGAGCGGGCAGTCCCCGCAGATGGCCGGGGCGAGCCCGCCGGTCGCGACGACGCGCACGGGGTCGTGCAGCTCGGTCTTCATGCGCGCGACGATGCCCTCGACCATCGCGAGGTAGCCCCAGTACGCGCCGGACTGGATGGAGTGCACGGTCGTGCGGCCGATGACCGCCGGCGGCCGCGCCATCTCGACCTTGGGCAGCTTGGCGGTGCGCTGGAACAGGGCCTCCAGCGACACGGTCACGCCGGGCACGATCACGCCGCCCAGGTATTCGCCCTTCGCGGTCACGGCGTCGAACGTGGTCGCGGTCCCGAAATCGACGATCACCAGGTCGGTCCTGTGGCGCTCCCAGGCGGCGACCGCGTTCACGATGCGGTCCGCGCCCACGTCGCGCGGCGGCTCGTAGCACACGGAGATCCCCGTCTTGACGCCCGGCCCGACGTTGACGACCGGCCCGTGGAACCGGCGCTCGGCGAGCCGCTGGAAGACCTCGGTCAGCGGGGGCACCACGCTCGCCATGCACACGCCGTCGATGCGATCGAACGCGAGCCCCTCCATTTGGAAGAGCCCGTCCAGCAGCAGCGCGTACTCGTCGGCCGTGGACGACTGGCGGGTGGCGATCCGGAACCGGGCCGCGACCCGGAGGCCGTCGAACACGCCGATCACGATGTTGGTGTTCCCGATGTCGATCGTCGCGAGCATGTCAGCCCTCGATCCGCTCGAGATACATGGCGAAGTCCATCCACGGCGCCGAGTGCGTCACCGCGCCCGCGGACACGAAGTCCGGGCCCACCTCGGCGACCGCCGCGGCCGCGTCCGGGGTCACGTTGCCCGACACCTCGACCTTGACCTTCCAGTTGCAGTAGTCGATGACCTCGCGCACCTCCTCGCGGGTCATGTGGTCGAGCAGCAGCACGTCCGCGCCCGCCTCGATCGCGCGCTTGACCTCCTCCATCGTGCGGACCTCGACCTCGACGCGGCAGAGCGACGGCGAGTCCGACTTCGCCCGACGGATCGCGTCCTTCAGGTCCCCGACCAGGGCGAGGTGGTTGTTCTTGACCAGCACGCCGCCCGCGAGGCTCATGCGGTGGTTGCGCGCCCCGCCGATCCGGGTCGCGTACTTCTCGAGGACCCGGAGGCCCGGCGTGGTCTTGCGCGTGTCGAGCAGCACGGTCTTGCAGCCCGCGAGCCGCGCCGCGAACCGCCTCGTGGCCGTGGCCACGCCCCCCAGCCGCATCACGAAGTCGAGCAGCGTCCGCTCCGCGACCAGCAGGGCCCGCGCGTCCCCGGAGGCGCGCATCACGACGTCCCCGGCCGCGACCTCGGCCCCCTCCGGCACGACCTGCTCGAACGCGATCCCCCGGTCCACCTCCTCCAGCACCATGGCCGCGACCGGCCCGCCCGCGAGCACGCCAGGGGCCTTGGCCACGACCCGCGCCGCCGCGCGCGTCCCCTCCGGCACGACCGCCTCGGTGGTCGCGTCGCCGGTCCCGATGTCCTCTTCCAGCGCGAGCCTGACGATCCTGCGAACGAGCGGGTTGTTGTTCAACATGGGCGGGATGATACGCGCCCGCGTCCGGCGGGGTCAATCGACTCGCTTCCCCGCGAGCCCGCCGGTCGTCCAGCGCAGGCCGCCGATCACCGCGCCGGCCGTGATGGAGTCGCTCTCCCCGTCGCCTCCCCACGCGCCCGCGGCCTCGACCGACAGGTCCAGGCGATCGACCAGCCGCACCGCCACGCCGACGACCCCGAGCCCGTAGAGCGTGAGCCCGGGGTGCCGCGGGGACTCCAGGGAGTCGTGCGCGAGCGCCTCGCCCTCCCGGAACGGCGCGGACACGGCGAACGCTGGGCCGCCGTAGATCCGGACGCGGTCCGCGAAGGTGTGGCCGAACGACAGCCCGAGGTCGCCGGTCAGGTAGCCGAGGCCGGAGTCCGCGCCGCCGCCCCCGAGGCCGGCGCGGAACGCGACCCACCGCGCGGCCTCGGGCCGGACCGACACGTGGGCCCGGCCGAACCCGATCAGCGTCAGCTCGTCTCCGCCGTCCGCCGCGATCGCCTTGCCGCCCCCGCCCGCAAGGCCGACCGCGACCGTGCGCGTGGCCTGGTACCCGATGCCGCCGGTGCCCCCCGCGAACTCGCGCGTGAAGACCCCGCCGCCCCCGCCGCCCGACGCGACGACCGAGACCGCCCCCGGCTCCGGGTGGAGCACGGGCTCGTGCAGGGCGAGCACGGGCGGCGGGCTGACGACCGCGCACGAGGCGATCGACAGGGCACCGGCGATCAGGACGCGTGCACGTTCCATGGCTTCCCCCTCCGCGCCGGAGCCTACCACGAAGGAGGCCCGACGATTCCGGCTTCCACGGACCGCTTGCGCGCACCCCGCGCGTGGCGGAGAATCGGGCGGGACCGAGGCCGAGGCGACGAATGCCGAACTGGACCGAGCTTCCCCTGGTGGGCCTGGACACGGAGACCACGGGGCTCTCGCTGACCGACGACCGCGTCTTCGAGGTGGCGCTGGTCACCTACCAGGGCGGCGAGCAGGCCGAGGCGTGGACCCACATGCTCGACCCGCTGAAGCCGCTGTCCGCGGAGTCGTCCGAGAAGACCGGCGTGACCAACGCCGACCTCGCGGGCAAGCCCGCGTTCGCAAGCGTCGCTGGCGAGGTGGTGGACCGCCTCGCGGACCGCGTGGTCGTCGGCTACAACATCCTGGGGTTCGACCTGCCGCTCCTGGAGAACGAGCTGAAGCGGGTCGGCCTCGCCCTGCCGCGCTGCTGGCCTGTGGACGTGCTCGTGTTCGCTCGCGAGCTGATCCGCGGGGGCCGCCACAACCTCGGCGAGATGGTGAAGCACTACGGGATCACCATGGACACCGCGCACCGGGCCGCGGCCGACGCGGACGCGAGCGTGCGGCTGCTCCTCGCGATGGCGCGTGACCTGCCGTCCGACCTCGACGCGCTGACGCGGCTCCAGGCCCAGTGGCGCGACAGCCAGCGGGCGCGCAAGGCGGTCTGGCGCCAGAAGAGCGACGACCGCGGTGGCGGGGACGCCCTGCTCCACCAGGAGGTCGCGCCGTCCGCGAGCTTCGTGGACGAGCAGGGCCGCATCAGCCTCGGCCCGACCTACGTCTATGGCCGCGAGACCGACCCCCTGCGCTCGTTCCTGCTGACCTACTGCAACGCGACCGCCCGCGCGACCGCCTCGATCGGGGACGCGGCGGCGCCTTCGGCCGGGGCGGCTGCCCCCGTCGCCGACCCCGCCTAGGATCAGTTCACCTCGGCGGTCTCCGCTTCACGGGCCCCGCGAGCCCACTTCTCCAGGAGCCCGAGGATCGCGGTCGCCTCCAGCCGCGCGCCGAGTCGCAGGTCCGTCGCCAGGCGCGCGTCGGCCTCATGGCCGGGCGCGGCCAGGAGCGTCGCTTCGGCAACGGGCCCGGACCCGGGTGACCGGGCCGCGACGAGGGCACCGGCCTTTGCCCCGAGCCTCACGAGCACGTCCGGGAGCGCGACGAGAGGAACGTAGAGCCCCTTCACCCCGGCCGGCGTATCCCACTCGGCGATGTTGCCCGGACCGAAGCCCTCGGGATTCCCGGTGCCCTCGGGGATCCACGCGATGCCCGCGACAGCCCCCCCGGGCCGGTACAGCCGCCGGACGTACCTGCCGCGCCGGACGCCATCCTCCAGCTCGGTCACGCGGCGAGCCAGCATGGCCGACTGGCCCGGGTCCACCAGCGGGGGGATGCGCCCGGCGCCGTCGTCACCGCCCTCGGCGGCGGCGCGCAGTGCCGCGACCTCGCCCGCCGCGGCCTCGCCCATGGCGGCGACCGCGCGTACGGCGGCCGCCCACATCCCGATCCTGCCCGTGGTCAGGGCCACGACCGCGATGGCGCCGGGGAACTCCTTCATCGTCAGGTCGATCGCCCCGTTGCTCCCGACGTCGCGCCGCAGCAGTCCCTTGGCCTCGGCCACCGCCATGACCGCCTCGACGACGCCGGCGTGCCCCACGCCATCGGGGAGGCCGTCGAACGGGCCTGCCTTCCCGGCCGCCGCGCCGAGTCTGTCCCACGCGCGCAGGATTCGCCCCGGCACCTTGTCGCGCCACGCTTCCATGCCTCGCCTCCAGCCGCCTTCCCGGCGACTCGCGTTCCCCGTCGTCGTACGTCGATGGATTCTACCACGGGGCGACCGCGAAGTTGACCCTCGCGACACGGGCACAGTACGATCGCCCGCGACCGTGGCGGTGTGCTCGATGGACCGTGCGCCATTCCCGATCCGTCCCGCGAAGTCCTTGATACTGCTGGCGTCCCTCGTCCCGCTCCTCGCGACGCTCCCGTCCTGCTTCGAGGACATCGACGCGAAGGGGTGCCGGACGCTCGCGGACTGCCCCCCCGGCTACACGAGCTGCGAGGACGGGTTCTGCTTCAACCGCGAGCCCGGCTGCGCCGGCGCGAAGCCGGTGCCCGGGGACGACTGCTGCCCGACCGGCGAGGGCGACCGCGCCGACGACGTGGACTGCCTGGTCGCGGACATCGCGCTCGGCCCGGCCGACCCCGACCCGCTCGACCCCGAGGACGACTGGGTGGTCACGGAGCTGTCCTGCCCGGCCGTCGCGGACGACGGCGCGGTCGTGGTGGCGGCGGTGGTCCGCGACGGCACGGACACGTCCCGCGTCATGGCCTTCCGCACGGACGCGGCCATGCGCAACGTGGTCGCCCGGGCCCGCGCGGGGGACGGCTGGGTCGCGCGCCCGGCCGTGATCGGGCACGACTTCTCGGCGTATGTCGCGCACGCCGGGGGGGTTGCGCGCATGCCCACCGCCGCGCTGGAGCTCGAGGCGGAGGTCGCGTCCGGCCTGCCCGCCGGCGGCATCGTCGCGGTCGGGGGGGACGAGTCCGGGGCGCACGTGGTCGTGTGGGCCACCGAATCCGGCAAGGTCGTGGTGTACGACGAGAAGGACCGGACCCGGATCGAGCTGACCCTGAAGCCCGAGTACGGCGGCGGCGAGGCGTGGGCCCCGGTCGCGTCCGGGTCCGGGCGGCGCGCGTACGTGGTCTGGAAGTCCGGGATCGTGCTGGCGATCCGCACCCGCGACACCCCGGTCGGCCCGACCGCTGTCGGGTGCGCGGACGGCGCGTGGACCCCTGGCCGGGCCGGGGGCGCGTCCGCGTGCAGCGGCGAGAAGCCGTCCGGGCCGCCGGTCGAATGGGGGCGGCGCCTCTACGTGCCGCTCGGGCCGTCCGGTCGCGTCGTCGCCCTGGAGGAGGAGGAGCCGCAGTCGATCGCGCGCCGGTGGGCCGCGCCGCTCGACCTCGGCGGGCCGATCGCGGGGCGCCTGCTCGTGGACGCGCGCGGCCGGCTGGTCGCGGTGCTGCGGTCCGGCGGCGTGCGGGTCGTCAAGGACCAGGGGCAGTTCGGGTCGATCGTGGAAATGGCGGACTTCGGCACGCCGGTAGCCGACGTGCCTCCGCTGCTCGGGGCGGACGACCGCGTGGCGGTCTTCGGCGAGGGCGGCGGGGAGGTCCTGTCGATCCTCCGCAGGGAGGGGACGACCGGGGCCGCGTTCGAGCCCGGGATCCGGTTCCGGCTCCCGGTCCCGGCTGCCGGCGCGCCCGCGCTCGCGGACGGGGTGCTCGTCCACGGCACGTCCGGGGGGCGGCTCGCCGCGTGGACGTTCCCGGACGAGCTGGCCGCCGCCGGCTTCCCGAAGGACGGCGCGGACGCGGGGAACAGCGGCCGGAGCATCCAGATCGCGCCGTAGGGCGGGCGATCCCTTGCCCGCCTTCGTCATCGGAGGGGACCATGCACGGATCCACCACCCGCCTCGCCGCGCTCGCGCTCGCGGCCGCGACCGCGCTCGTGTTCACCGGCTGCCCGGAGGGGGGCGCGACGCGCGGCGACGACGGCCTGACCGACGTCGCGGGCCCGGACGCGGACGCGCCCATCGGCTGCACGACGCACGCGGAGTGCGCCGCGCTCGCGGCCGGGCCGTGCGCGAAGGCGGTCTGCGGCGAGCAGAGCCGCACGTGCGAGGTCGTGGTCGATCCCGCGAAGGAGGGCGCGACCTGCGACCCGGACGACGCGTGCGCGCTGACGCCCAAGACGTGCAAGGCCGGGGTGTGCGAGTACGACAAGCGCCGGGAGTGCGTCGATGAGGCGTGTCGCGCCGCGGCCGGCTGCAACCCCCTGACCGGCGAGTGCTCGTACCAGCCGAAGGACGACGGCGAGACCTGCGACGCGGACGGCAACCCCTGCACAAAGGACGGGTGCGCGGCCGGGGAGTGCAAGGTCGGCGCGAACGAGTGCGCGTGCGAGACGGCCGCGAACTGCCCGCCGAACCCGGACAAGTGCGCGGGCCCGCTCGAGTGCGACCCGGGCACGAAGCGGTGCGTGCCGGGCAAGCCGGTGGAGTGCCCGGCCGGCACGGATCCGTGCTCGCCGCAAGCGTGCGACCCCGGGACCGGGCAGTGCGCGCCCGCGCCGAAGCCGGACGGGACGGAGTGCGCCACCCCCGATCCCTGCGACAAGGACACGCGCTGCATCGACGGCGCGTGCGAGGGCGGGCCGAAGTGCGCGGACGAGAACGCGTGCACCGACGACCAATGCGACCCCGCGACCGGCGCGTGCGCGTACCAGCCGCTCGGCCCCCCCGCGACGTGCGACGACGGCGACCCGTGCACGAGCGGCGACGCGTGCGAGGCGGGCGTCTGCATTCCGGGCGCCGGGTGCGACGACCTCGACCCGTGCACCGCGGACACCTGCGTCGCGGGCAAGGGGTGCGAGCACGCGCCCGACGAGGGCAAGGGCTGCGACGACAACGACAACTGCACCTCGGACGACGCGTGCGACGCGCAGGGCGAGTGCGCGGGTGCGCCGAAGGCGTGCTCCGACGACAACCCGTGCACGGACGACTCGTGCGCCCCGGCGACCGGCGAGTGCGTGAACGCGAACAACACCGCGGGCTGCGACGACGGCGACCCGTGTACCGGCCCGGCCGACGCGTGCGCGGGCGGGACTTGCGGCGGCCCCGCGATCTGGGGCTGCTGCAAGACCGACGCGGACTGCTCGGACGGCGACCCGTGCACGGACGAGTCGTGCGGCGAGGACCACGCGTGCTGGCGTCCCGGCGAGCCCGCGGGCCTGTGCGGCGCGCCTTCCGGGTGCGCGTTCCAGGCGTGCGAGCCGTCCGCCGCGGACCCGGGCCTCCACGCCTGCCGCGACCTCGTCCTGTCCATGCCCGCGCGGGTGATCGAGGGCACGCCGGGGGACCCGGGCTTCGTGTGGACGAACGAGACGCACACCGCGTTCGCCCTGCCGGGCCGCCGCGTTCCCGCGGGCGTGCGGGTGCTCCACGTGAGGATCCCGCCGCAGGCCGCGTGCGAGGCGGTGTCGGTCGTGTCGGGCGGCGACCTCCTCCCCGCGACGACCGGCTGCAGCCGGCAGGCCGACGCCACGACGGCCGCGTTCGCGTGGACCGACGCCGCGGACGGCCCGCTCGACGTGGCCGTGGTGCCGGGTGGGCAGGTCACCGTGACGGGCGTCACCCTGTACGCCTGGGCGGGGGCAGGCTGCCGGCCCCTCGGCCCGGTGCTGGTCGCGGGCGGAAGCACCTACAGCGACCTCGCGGTGGCGGGGTCCGGGGGGGAGGTGCTTGTCGGTTATCGCAACAACGACGGCATGTTCTCAGCGGCGGCGGCGTTCGCCGATCCGGTGAACGTCACGGGGCCGCTGACCGAGGCATTCGCTCCCTATCCGGGCAGGTTCACCACTTCCCTCCTCCCGCTCGCCGATGGCAATTACCTCCTCGCGTACGGCGGAGCGAACAACCGGATCGTGCTCGTGACCCTCGCGCCGGACGGGACCAAGGTCGCGGAGGAGAAGCTCGCGGCCTACGACCCGGTGGACGACCAGTTCGAGCCGGCGCTCCTCGCGACCGCTGCGGGGCCGAGGCTGTTCTGGACATCGAGCAAGGCGGACGGCCAGGACTCGGGCATCGCGACGGCGCTCCTGCCCTCGGGCGCCCCTGTGGCGGTCAACCCGACCGCCGCGGGCAGGCAGCACTCGCCCGCGGTCG
>VGRB01000149.1 GCA_016875475.1 Deltaproteobacteria bacterium | reverse complement strand
GGGGGGGGGGAGGCAGTCGGCAAGTTCGGCTTGGGCAGCTTGGGCAGCTTGACGAAGCCTCGTGACGTGGTACTCGCAGGCGCGCTTGACGTTGACGGCCATGGCCTTCAGCGTCTCCGCCAGCGCTGCTCGCCGTCGCCCTCGTGCCGATCGCGGTGGCCGCGGAAGGCTCCGAGGCGCTTCTGAACCGCGCTCTCCATCGCGGTGACTTCGCCGTCCTTCATCTCTCCGAAGTGGCTGCGGCGCTTCCCCGGTGACAACTTCCCGGCATTCCGGAGGCAGAGCTTGATGAACAAGTTCGCCTTCCGATCCGGGCGGTGAAGCCTCCCGTTTCCGTCCTGGAACGGATGGATGAACACGAAGCCGAACGACAGCGCCGCCGCGAGGACGATCGGATCCACCCCCGAACCCTCGATGCGCGCGAAGGCGTTCAGGAGCCCTTCCATCAGGCGCGGGACATCGCCCGGGCAGGCGGCCACGAAGTGGATCCGCTGGCGGGCGAGGTCCACCTGCTCGCCGACGTAGACCTGGTCGCTTCGATACTCGTGGTCGGCATAGCGCGGGTCCACCGTTGCGTTCCGGAGGCGCAGCAGTTCCTCGCGCGTGAGCCTGGCCACGTTCGGGACGGCCCGCAGCAGGCTCACGTACCGTTCGGTCCGGCTGGCGCTCGGCCGCTCGCCTTCGATGTCGAACGACGACCGGGTCTCCTTCGTGTAGAGGCAGCTCACGGCCCTGCGGATGGCGTCCTCGTCGAAGTCGGCGACGATGCGCGCCGCCTCGGTGGCCAGGCCGGCGGCCTCGAAGCCCGCGAGGCGATCGGTCCGTCGGACTGTCGGGCAGAAGTCCGCGTTCCCCACGAGGTTGTTCACGACTCGGTGACGACGGCTCCGGGATCCGAGCGTCGCGTAGTAGGCCCGTGGGTCGAGCAGGGGCACGTAGTTGCCGGTCGACGCGTCCGCGACGGGCACCTTGCGGCCCGTCAGGAACTCGTGGAGGAACCAGAGGCGCCGAACGTACTGGCCGGTCGGGCGCTCCTCCACATGCCGGTCGACGCGTCCGCGACGGGCACCTTGCGGCCCGTCAGGAACTCGTGGAGGAACCAGAGGCGCCGAACGTACTGGCCGGTCGGGCGCTCCTCCACATGCCGGGCGACCTCCCCCTCGAACGCGTCCATGTCGATGCGGCCGAACAGCGCGTCGAGGACCTGGAGATTGACCCCGTCGTACCGGAGGGCGAATTCGAGCTGGTCCGCGAGGGTGGTCCCGATCTGGTAGCCGGCAGGAAGCACCAGGATCGTCTGCCCACCATCGACGGTCGTTCGCCGGCCTCCGCGAGGCGCAATGAACGTGATGTGTTCAGGCGGGAGCACGCAGAGGCGGTACTCGAGGATCGCCCAGGCGTAGCCGACCGCATCCGTTCCGTTCGGCACGTCCAGATCGAGCGCGGGTCCGGTCGGGATCAGGACCTGCCCGAGCGACGGACCAAGACCCACCCCCTTCGTCGCGAAGTGCGCGTCACACATCGGCACGTCCGTCGCACCGTCGATCGCATGGCCGACGACCAGAGCCGGCGAGAGCGCCGTTCGGCGGCGCAGAAACGGCATGTCGGAGGTTCGGGGACGAACTGGGTCACCCCATCGATTCGCCGACCCGTCGCGAGCAGCGCCTTGGCCCGTTCGATTGATCGAATCGCTGCGGGCCGTCGGAGTCGCCGTCCCGCCCGGATGACCGTTCGCACGCGAGAGGACGATCCGTCGCCGGCGGACCGTGCAGGAGAAGGACGCCTCGCCGGTCCACGCGCCGGACTTCCGCAAGCCGTTCGAACCGGCGTCGCGACGGTGGGGATCCGTCGCGACGGCGCGGCGGTCAGGCCCCCCCGCCGAACGGCAGTGGCGTCGCGGCGGGCACGTGGCACTGCGTGCAGATCTTGCGCGCGGGGTGCGTGGTCCTGAGTCCCTCGAGGCCCGCGACCCCGTGGCAGGATGCGCAGTCCTCGCGCATCCACGTCCCGTGCGGGATGGTCGGGGGCGCGCCCTCCCAGGCGCGGGCGCCCGGCCCCGCGGACGCGAGGCCCGAAAACGCATTGGCCACCGTGACCTCCTCCGTGCCGGGGCGCGTCCGGACGCCGCCGGCATGGCACTGGAGGCACTGGCTGCGGGGCTCGTGGCTCATCACGGGCGCGGTCCGGTCGGCCACGCGCATGCCCGAGCCGTGACACGCGAGGCACGCGGCCGACGACCGCTCGTCCGCCGGGTGCGGCACCACCGGGGGGGCCCCGTCGTACGCCCGCCCCGCCGCCCGCGCGTCCACCGCCCGCGCGCGGTCCCCGGGGGTCCGGATCACGGGGTCCGTGGCCGCGGGCAGCAGGGCGCGCAGCACGGCGAGGTCGCTCGTGACCGCGCGCGCCGGGCCGGCGCGCCGGTCGCGAAGGGCGCGGTACGGCGTCGCCGGCATCACGTCCGCCGGCGGCGAAGAGGGAGCTCCCGGCGCGACCGCCGCGTCGGGCCGGAACTGCGGACGCAGCCCGACCGCGAAACCCGCCCCGGCCGCGCCGAGCGCCAGCGCAATCGCCACGGCGACCCCGCGCCGCGCCGTTCCGGTCCCGTCGTCCATCGCCCCCCCCACCCTCTCACACCCTCGCCAGCCGCGCCGCGCACTTCTTGTAGTCGGGCTGCTTCGAGAACGGGTCGTGCGCGTCGAGCGTGCACTCGTTGATCAGGAGCCGCTCGTCGAAGAACGGGACGAACAGGCTGCCCGGGGGCGGCGACCCGCGGCCCTCGATCCAGGCCGGCAGCTCGATCCGGCCGCGCCGGGTCTCGATCGCGACGCGCTGCCCGTTGCCGATCCCGAGCCGCGCCGCGTCGTCCGGGTTCACCTCGACGTACGCCTCGGGCATGGCCTTGCGGAGCTGGGGAATCCGCCGCGTCATCGTCCCGGTGTGCCAGTGCTCGACCACGCGGCCGGTGCACAGCCAGAACGGGTATTCGGCGTCCGGCGACTCCGGGGGCGGGTCGTAGGGGTGGAACCAGACCTGGGCCCGGTCGTCCTCGGTGACCGAGTGGTAGAACTGGATCCCGGCGCCCTTCCGGACGTAGGGGTCGTCGAACTCCGCGAACCGGAAGCGGGTCTCGCGCCACGACCCGTCCGCCTGCTGCACGACCGGCCACCGGAGCCCGCGCGTCTTCACGTACTCGTCGTAGGGCGCGAGGTCCTTGTGCTTCATCCGGCTGAAGCGCCGGTACTCCTCGAACAGCGCCTTGTCCACGTTCACGTCGTAGTAGTGCGCCCAGTCCCACGCCGGGACCGGCCGGCCGGCGGCGTCCTTGACCTCGAACAGGAACCGGCCGTCCTTGTCCTTCATGCCGGGGTGGCCCAGGTCCAGCAGCCGGTGCGCGACCGCGATCGTCTGCCAGCAGTCGTCGCGCGCCGAACCCGGAGGAGCCACCATCTTGAACCACTGCTGCGTGCGGCGCTCGCTGTTCCCGAACATCCCGTTCTTCTCGACCCACATCGCCGACGGGAGGATCAGGTCCGCGGCCTCGGTCGTCGCGGTCGGATACACGTCGGACACGATCAGGAACTTCTTCGCCTGCCCCTTCTTGCCGCGGAAGAGCTTGCGCAGGTTCGGAAGGGACTGGCCGGGGTTGGTCACCTGGACCCAGATCGTGTCGATCCCCCCGTCGGGCTTGCAGAACTCCTCCCACATCTTCAGGCTGTGGAAGCCCGGGTCCGCCTTGATCCGCCCCTCCGGCACGTTCCAGATCTCCTCGGCCATCTTCCGGTGCTTCGGGTTCGCGACCACCCCGCCGCCCGGGAGCGCGTGCGCGAGCGTGCCCGCCTCGCGGACCGTGCCGCACGCGGACGGCTGGCCCGTCAGGCTGGTCGGCGCGTCGCCCGGGCGCCCGAAGTGGCCGGAGAGCAGGTGCACCGAGTGGACGAGCGCGTTGATCGCGGTCCCCCGCGTGTGCTGGTTCATGCCCATGCACCACAGCGAGGTGATCCTCACGTCGCGCCGCCCGAACAGGTCCGCGAGCATCCGGATGTCCGCGGCCGGCACGCCCGAGACCTCCTCGACGTGCGCGGGCGTGAACGGCTCCAGCATCCGCGCGTACTCCTCGAACGTCGCCGCGCGGCCCTGGAGCGCCGGCGGGTCGGACGGCGCCCGGAACGCGCAGTGCGCCGCCACGAACTCCTTGTCGTACGTCCCGTTCTTCAGCAGCAGGTGCGCGATCCCGTTCGCGATCGCGAGGTCGGTCTGCGGCCGGAAACGCAGGAAGTGCTGCGCGAGCGCCGTGGACCGCGTACGCCGCGTGCCGATGTCGATCAGCGTGACCTGCTCGCCGCGCGAGCGCCGGTCCACGATCCGGCTGAACAGGACCGGGTGCATCTCGGCCGGGTTGTTGCCCCACAGGATCACGACGTCCGCCTCGTCGAGGTCCTGGTAGCAGCCCGCGGGCTCGTCCACGCCATAGACCGCGAGGAACCCGGTCACGGCGGACGCCATGCAGAGGCGCGCGTTCGGGTCGATGTGGTTGTTCGACAGACCGCCCTTCACGAGCTTGTTCGCGGCGTACCCCTCGGGGATGGTCCACTGGCCGCTGCCGTAGAAGGCGAACCGGTCCGGCGCGCCGTGGATGCGCCGCGCGACCACGTCGATGGCCTCGTCCCACCCGATCGGGACCATGCGCCCGTTCCGGCGGAGGAGCGGCCGGGTCAGGCGGTCCTCTCCGTACAACGCGAGGCCCACGTGGTAGCCCTTCACGCAGAGAAGGCCCCGGTTCACGTCGGCCTGCCGGTCGCCGGCGATCGCGACCACCCGCCCGTCCTTCACCCCGACCTGAACGTGGCAGCCGGTCCCGCAGAAGCGGCACGGCGCCTTGTCCCAGCGCACCCCGGGCACGTCTGGCAGCGGCCCCGCCTCCCGCTCCGCGGCGAGCAGGGGAAGCGCGTCGGAGGCGGCCGCCGCCGCGGCGGTCAACGCCATCCTCCGCAGGAACTCCCGGCGATCCACACCGCTCCCCATCCTCGCCTCCTCGTGGAGTCGATCCCGAACGTTGCCCGATTCTGTCTTGAATCGCCGGCCGAGGCAACGTACCCTCCGGGATCGCGAGTGGACTCGCGGAGGTGTCGTGCATCGGGGCGAGGGAGAACGGGTGTGGGCGATCGCTCTTGCCCTGGGCGCCGCCGCCGGCTGCTTCGGCGGGCCGGACCCCCGGCCCCTGGCCCGCGACGAAGTCGCCCCCCGCGCCCCCGGCGCGGCCTGGGCGTACCCCGAGGAGCTCCACCGGCCGTACGCGGTGCTCGGCACGAACGCGGGCGTGGACGACGCGAACGGCAAGCCCGCGCGCATCCCGTGCCGCGTGTGCCACGACCGCCTCGAGCCGAAGGACGAGAACCGTTATGCCTTGCGGATCGGCGGCTTCCACGCCGGCGTCGCGATCGAGCACGGCGACCTGACCTGCCGCTCGTGCCACGAGCCCCCGCGGTTCGAGGGGTTCCGGCTCCAGGACGGCCGGCCGGTCGCGTACGCGGACGTGATGCGGCTGTGCGCCCAGTGCCACGGACTCCAGGCCAGGGACTGGCAGCGCGGCCTGCACGGGGGGATGACCGGCCACTGGGACCGCGACTCGGGTCCGCGCACCCGCAACCACTGCATCGACTGCCACCACGCGCACCGGCCCGCGATCCCGCGCATGGTGCCGGCGCCGCTGCCGCTGCCGCGGTTCCAGGACGAGCCCGGGCAGGCGGCGCGAACGGGGGACCTCGATGGATGAGCGCACCCGTCCGCTCCGCCGCCGCACGCTGCTCAAGGCCGCCGCGGGCGCGGTCGGGGTCGCCGCCGCGGGCCGGGCGTTCAGCCCGCTGCTCGGGCCCTGGGACTCGCTGACCCTCGACGAGGTGCTCCAGCGCCACTACTCCGAGCTGACGCCGGAGGACAAGGAGCGGGTCTTCCGGCGGCTCGAGGAGAAGGCCCGGCAGGACTACGGCGTCGCCGTGACCATCTCCGACCCGCAGCCGCGGCCGAGGACGAAGTTCGGGTACGCGCTGAACCTCTCGCTGTGCATCGGGTGCCGCCAGTGCGCGCAGGCCTGCCACCGCGAGAACAACCACGACCGGCGCACCCGCAACACGTACATCACGGTGATGGAGATCGGAAAGGGGACGCTCGACCTCTCCCGCGCGAACTCGCGCTACGACCACCCCGTCCCGCTGCCCGACAAGACGTACATGCCGGTCCAGTGCCAGCAGTGCGACCGCCCCCCGTGCACCGCGGTCTGCCCGGTGCGCGCGACCTGGAAGGAACCGGACGGCATCGTGGTGGTGGACTACGACTGGTGCATCGGCTGCCGCTACTGCGAGGCCGCGTGCCCGTACCACGCGCGCCGGTTCAACTGGGCGAAGCCGGAGGTGCCCGCGGCCGAGGTCAACCCGGACCAGGCCTACCTGTCGAACCGCATCCGGCCGGCCGGGACCATGGAGAAGTGCACCTTCTGCCTGCACCGCGTCCGGATGGGTCGGCTCCCCGCGTGCCTGGAGGCCTGCCCGGCCGGCGCGCGCGTGTTCGGGAACCTGCTGGACCCCGGCTCCGAGGTGCGGCAGGTGATCGCGACGAAGCGGGTCTACGTGCTGAAGGAGGGACTGGGGACGGTCCCGTCCTTCTACTACTTCTTCACGGTGTGAGCATGGACGCTCCGATCTCCGGGACCGGCGGGCCGACGGCGAAGGCCGCGCGCGAGCGGCACTGGGTGTCGTACCCGCGCTTCCTGCTCCACGCGCTCGCAGCCGCGACCGACGGGCCGCCGCTGTTCTACGTGTGGATGATCCTGCTGACCGGCGTGGCGCTGGTCGGCGCGAACGCGTGGGCCCAGCAGGTCGCCTCGGGCATGGCCCTGACCGGCATGTCCGACCACGTGTCCTGGGGGCTGTACATCGCGAACTTCACGTTCGCCGTGGGCGTGGCCGCGGGCGGGGTGATGATGGTGATCCCCGCGTATCTCTACAAGGACCACGACATGCACGAGGTCGTGATCCTGGGCGAGCTGCTCGCGATCGCGGCCATCCTGATGGCGATGCTGTCGGTGATGGTCGACCTCGGCCGGCCCGAGCGGTTCTGGCACCTCGTCCCGGGGCTCGGGCAGTTCAACTGGCCGATCTCCATGCTCTCCTGGGACGTGCTCGTGCTGAACGGCTACCTGCTGCTGAACCTGCACATCTGCGGGTACATGCTCTACATGCGCTTCCTCGGGCGCACCCCGGACCCGCGCTGGTACGTGCCGTTCGTGCTGGTCAGCATCGTGTGGGCGGTGTCGATCCACACCGTGACCGCGTTCCTCTACAGCGGCCTCGGCGGTCGGCCGCTGTGGAACTCGGCCCTGCTGGCGCCGCGGTTCCTGGTGTCCGCGTTCGTGTCGGGCCCAGCGCTGATCATCGCGGTGCTCGCGGTCGTCGAGCGGTTCACGCCGTTCCGCCCGGCCGACGGCCCGGTCCGGACGCTCGTGCGCATCCTGCGCGTGACCGTGCTCGCGAACCTGTTCATGCTCGCGTCGGAGGTCTTCACGGAGTTCTACGCCGGCGGGGCCCACACGGACTCCGCGCGGTACCTGTTCCTCGGGCTGCACGGCCACGCCCGCCTGGTGCCGTGGATCTGGACCGCGATCACGCTGAACGCCGTCGCGGCCGCGCTCTTCCTGCTGCCCTCGGTGACGCGCAGGCGAGGCGTCCTGCTCGCCGCGTGCGCCATGACCTTCGTGGGGGTGTGGATCGAGAAGGGGATGGGCCTCGTGGTCCCGGGCTTCATCCCCGGCCAGCTCCACGAGGTCGTCGAGTACACCCCGAGCGTGACCGAGTGGCGCGTGACGGCCGGCATCTGGGCGTTCGGCGCCATGGTCTACACGGTGGCGCTGAAGGTCGCGCTTCCCATCCTCGACGGCCGCGCCGCACGCCGGGCGTCCGCGGCCGGCGACTGACGCCGGTTCACGGCGCGTCGGCCCCCGCGGAGGGGGGCGCCGGCAAAGTGCTGCCTTTCGCGCGACGCGGCCGCCGGCCGGACGTCGTCGCGCGGCGCGCCCCGCTCGAGCAGGAACGCGAGCACGGCGGTCAGCACGATGCTGAACAGGATCAGCGCGAAGGCGACGTCGCGCACGACCTCGCCCTGCGGGACGCCGTGCTCCACGGCCAGCGACGCGAGGACCGCGGCCGGCGCGACCGCGAACCGCCTACGTCTCGCCGCAGCAGCACTCCTCGCCGCGGATGCCCTCCAGTCCCTCGCGCACCAGCCAGGGCACCATGACGAGCGCCGCGACCGGGTCGGCCCACCACCAGCCCGCGGCCGCGTTCGCGACCAGGCCCAGGAGCAGCGCGAACGACAGCCAGGCGCACGCCAGGGTCTCCCTGGCCTCGGCTCGCAGGGACGCGCTCCCGAGTCGCGTCGCCACGCGCAGCTTGCCCCAGGCGACGAGGGGCATGACGACCAGGGAGACCGCCGCCAGGGCGATGCCGACCGGGCTCTCCCCCGGCCGCTCGGCCTGCCACAGGGTCAGCCCGGACTCGATCAGCACGTACGCCGCCAGGAGCAGGAACGTCAGCCCGACGAACCGCCGGACGCGCAGCTCGGTGCGCTCGACGGTCTCGCGGTCCGCCCCGGCCGCCTCGACGCGCAGGCGCCACAGCAGGGCGCCGGCGGCCGCGCACTCGATGACGCTGTCCAGGCCGAACCCGACCAGCGCGACGCTGCCCGCGAGCACGCCCGATCCGACCGCCACCACGGCCTCGACGACGTTGTAGGCCATCGTGGCCGCGACCAGGCGGCGCGCCGTCCGGAGCAGGCCCGCCGCCTGCGCGTCCTGCGCTCGTGTCCCGACCGTGGCCGTCATCAGGCGACCTCCGCGGAGCGTCCACGATAGCCGTCCGAACGGCTGCCTGCAAGCGGACGTGCGTGGCCCCTCTCGCGACGCCCCCGAAGCGCAGGCACGGGCTGGGGCTGGGGCTGGGGCTCGGGCTCGGGCTCGGGCTCGGGGTTTCGGACGGACTTCCCCGTCACCCTCTGTGCAGCGCGCGCGCGGACGACGTAAAGTACCGCCTCGGGGCCGGTCCGCGTGCGAGCGGGCGCCGGCGTCCCTTCGGCGGGCGGAGGCGCATGAACGAGGGGAAGGGATCGGACGGGCGGCACGGGCTGATCGACCGGTGGGTCTCGTTCTCGCTCAGGCGGCGGTGGATCGTCATCGCGGCCGCCACGGTGATGTTCTTCTCGGCGGCCTGGACCGCGTCGCACCTCGGCCTCAAGAGCAGCTTCGTGGAGCTGCTGCCGACCGACTCGCCGTCCGTCGTCAACCTCGAGCACCTGAAGCAGCGCATCTCGTCGTACGCGACCCTGACCGTCGCGATGGAGTGCCCGGACCTCGAGAACACGATGCGGCTCGCCGACGACCTGGTCGCGCGCCTGAAGAAGTGGCCGGCCGGGCGCATCCACTTCATCGACTACAACCTGAAGGTCCTGCAGGACTTCTACGCCGACAACAAGTGGCTGTACGCCGAGCTGCCGGACCTCCGCGACTTCCGCGACCGGCTCGGCAAGCGGATCAAGGAGGAGACGACCGACGCGGTCGTGGAGTCGCTCGAGGACGAGCCGCCGCCGAAGACGGACCTGCGCGTCCAGGAGTTCAAGGAGAAGTACGAGAAGAAGTCGAAGGAGCAGTCCCGCTACCCGAAGGGCTACTACGTCGGGACCGACCGGAGCTGGCTCGCGACGTACATGCGCCCGTTCTGCTACCCGACGCGGTCCGTGCCGCAGGAGCCGTTCCCTGGGCCCGCGGTCGCGGACATGTGCACGCTGCTCCGCGACGTCTGGCACGTCGTGCTGGAAAACCGCACCCTCGCCATCTTCATCCGCCCTCCGAGCGGTCACTCGGAGGTCGAGGACAACGTGGCGCTCGTGGCCGACGTCGAGCGCGAGATCGCGGCGCTCGACCCGAAGTCGTACGACCCGCACATGTTCGTCGGACTGACCGGCGACGTGAAGACGGGCCTGGAGGAGCGCGACGCGCTGAAGTCCGACATCGGCTTCATCTCCGCGTTCGCCCTGTTCTTCATCCTGTTGTCCATCGTCGTGTTCTACCGGAGCTTCCGGTCGGTCGTGCTCTGCGGCCTCCCGGTCATCCTGGGCACGGCCATGTCCCTGGCGGTCGCGTACCTGACGATCGGGCACCTGAACACCGCGACCGCGTTCCTGTCGGCCATCATCACGGGCAACGGCATCAACTTCATGATCATGCTGCTGGCGCGCTTCTTCGAGGAGATCCGCGCCGCCGGTCCAGGGGCGCTCGAGCCCGCGCTGCGCACCGCGGTCCGCGGGACGATGCGCGGCACGGCCGTCGCCTCCCTCGCCACGTCGATCGCCTACGGCGCGCTGGTGTTCGCCGGGTTCCGCGGGTTCCGCGAGTTCGGCATCATCGGCGGCATCGGAATGGTCCTGTGCTGGATCGTGACGTTCGCGACGGGGCCCGCGCTGATCGCCGTCGTCCACCGGCTCAAGCCGCTGGGCGCCCGGAAGGAGGGCTCGCACGTCGTAGCGGGCGCGGTCGGACGGTTCGTCGTCCGTCACCCGCGCGCCATCCTGGTGACCGCGCTCGTCGTGACCTGCGCCGCGATCGTGGTCACGATCCCGTTCGCCTTCGACCCGTTCGAGTACGACTTCCGCAACCTCCGGAACAAGGAGGGCATGACGCGCGGATCCGCCAAGATATCCTACCGGATCGACCGGATCTTCGACCTGCCCCAGTCGCCCACACCGGTGGTCGCCGACAACCTGGCGGACGTGCCGCGCATCCAGAAGGCGATCCTCGACGCGCCCGGCGCCCGCGCCATCATCGGCGACGCGAAGACGCTGTTCGACTTCCTGCCGAAGGACCAGGAGGCCAAGCTCGACGTCCTGGCCGAGATCCGCGCGCTGATCGACCGCAAGATCGACTTCCTGAGCGAGGAGGACCAGAAGGAGATCCTCGACTACCGCCCGCCCGAGCGCCTCCGGGTGCTCGCGCTCGACGACGTGCCCGAGATGGTGGCCCGGCCGTTCGCGGAGAGCGACGGGACCCGCGGTCGCGTGCTCTTCGTCTATTCCCACAAGGACGAGAGCCTGCTCGAGGGTCGCTATCTCCTGAAGTTCGCGAAGTTCATCCGCGGGATCCACGTCGAGGGGGCGCACTTCGTGGCCGTGGGCCAGCCCATGGTCTTCGCGGACATGATCGCGGCGATCATCCGCGACGGCATCAAGGTCAGCATCATCGCGGTCACCGGCATCCTCGTCCTGCTGATCGTGGCGTTCCGCTCGCGCAGGGCCGTGTTCGGCGTGGCCATGGCCGTCGGCTTCGGCACGCTCTGGATGGTCGCGTGCGCCGCGCTGTTCGACCTGAAGCTGAACTTCCTGAACTTCGTGGTCCTCCCGATCATCCTCGGGGACGGCGTGGACTACGGCGCGAACCTGTGGGAGCGCTACCGCGAGGACGGACCGGGCAACAACGCCGACGTCATCAAGTCCACCGGCGGCGCGGTCGTGCTCGAGTCGGTCACCGCGAACATCGGCTACGCCACGCTGATCCTGTCCAGCAACATGGCGCTCCAGAGCTTCGGCATCCTCGCCAACATCGGCGAGTACACCACGCTCGCCGCCGCCGTGATCGTGATGATGGCGTTCCTGACGTGGCGAGAGCGTTCGAAGCGCGCCCGCGTCGCCGTGCCGGCCGCCGATGCGCGCGCGGGCGGCGCCGCGTCGCAGGCGTAGGAGGCTGTCGGGGAATGGAGTTCGTCGCGAGGAATCGCATGCGCCCGGCGGGCAAGGAGCGGGGTCCCCGAAACGGCGGAGGCGTAGTCCTGGCCTACGTTGACGCCGTTTCGGGG
>VGRB01000148.1 GCA_016875475.1 Deltaproteobacteria bacterium | reverse complement strand
GGGGGGGTACGAGGACGTGCTGCGGTCGATCCGCGTGCCCGCGCTGGTCGTCTCGATCCGCTCGGACGTGCTGTACCCCCCCGCGGAGCAGGAGGAGCTGGCCACGCTCGTGCCGCGGGGCGAGCTGTTCCGGCTGGACTCGCCGCACGGGCACGACGCGTTCCTGATCGACACGGACGCGCTGTCGGAGGGGATCGTGCGGTTCCGGAAGAGGGTCGAGGAGGGATGAGATGGGGGACACGCGCCCGAGGGTCATGAAATTCGGCGGCACATCGGTCGGGTCGCCGGAGCGGCTCCTGCGCGTGGTCGAGATCGTGGCGCGGGCGGCCGCGGAGGGGCCGGTTGCGGTCGTGGTCTCCGCGATGGAGCACACCACGGACCGGCTGGTGGAGGCGGCAGGGCTCGCGGCGGAGGGGCGGCTCGACGAGGCCGAGCACGTCGTGGACGGCGTGATGGACCTGACCGCGTCGAACGGGCTGCTCGTGCTGCGACAGCTCGAGGTCGCGCACGGCGCCCCGGCGCGGCGGCCCGAGGTCACCCCGATCGTGCGCGAAATGCTGTCCGAGCTGCGCCGGCTCCTCTACGGCGTGAGCCTGCTGCGCGAGCGTACCCCCCAGACGCTCGACCTGGTCCTGTCGTTCGGCGAGCGCCTGTCCGCGACCCTGCTAGCTTCGGTCGTGCGCGCGCGCGGCGTGCCCGCGGAGTTCGTCGACAGCCGCGACTGGGCCGTCACGGACGCGCGGTTCGGCGCCGCGATGATCGACGAGGAGGCCGCGCGGGAGCGGCTCGCCGCGCTCGCGCCCGCGTGGGAGGGCAAGGTCCCCGTGGTCACGGGGTTCCTCGGCCGCACGCCGGACGGGCGCAGCACCACGCTCGGCCGCAACGGGTCCGACTACACCGCGACCACGCTCGCGCGGATCCTCGGCGCGGCGGAGGTCGTCATCTGGACCGACGTGCCGGGGGTGATGACCGCGGACCCGGGCATCGTGCGGGACGCGTACCCGCTCGCGCGCATGAGCTACATGGAGGCGCTGGAGCTGGTCGACTTCGGCGCGTCGATGTTCCACCCGCGCACCATGATCCCGCTGATCGAGTCCGGCATCCCGATGCGGATCCGCAGCACCCTGCTGCCGGACGACCCGGGCACGCTGATCGACGCGGGGGGGGCCGGCGACGAGCGGGCCGCGACCTCGGTCACGTCGCTCGAGGACCTCGCCCTGCTCGGGGTGCAGGTCCGGCGGATCGCGAAGCGCGCGCAGGTCGGCGGCCGCGTGATGCGATCGCTGGAGGCGGCGGGCGTGACGGTCTACATGTCGAGCGTGTCCGCGCACGGGCAGGCGGTCGCGGTCGCGGTCCCGGTAGCGGAGGTCGAGCGCGCGACCGCGGCCATCCACGAGGAGGTCGCGCTCGAGCTGGAGCGCGGAGAGGTCGAGCGCGTCGTCGTGCGCGCGCCCGTCACGCTGCTGACCCTGGTGGCCGAGGCCATGGGTCGCACCACGGGCGTCGCGGGTCGGTTCTTCCACGCGCTCGGCGCGGTCGGCGTGTCGATCCGGGCGAGCGCGCAGGGGGCGTCGTCGCGGTCGATATCGTGCATCATCGACGCGGCCGACACGCAGGTCGCGGTCCGCACCGTCCACGCGGCCTTCAACTTCGCGCACCAGGAGGTCTCGATCCTCGTGCTCGGCAAGGGCACGGTCGGCGGCCGGCTGCTGGCGCAGGTCCGCGACCACCGCGCCCGGCTGGAGCGGGACCAGGACGTGCTCCTGAACGTGGTCGGGATCGCGGACTCCCGGCGGACCGCGTTCGACGAGGGGGGGATCGACCTCGCCGCGTGGAAGGACGCGCTCGGGACCGCGAACGGCCGGATCGACGTGATCCCGCTGCTGGATCGCCTGCGACGGCTGCCCGTGCCGGTGCTGGTCGACTGCACCGCGGGCGACGGCATGGAGGATATCTACCTCGCCGCGTTCGAGCGCGGCGTGCACGTGGTCGCCGCGAACAAGAAACCCCTGACCATCCCGCTCGCCGACCGCGAGCGGCTGATGGAGACCGCGCGCCGGCACCACCGGATGTACCAGTACTCGACCACGGTCGGGGCGAGCCTGCCCGTGATCGAGACCTTGAAGAACCTCGTCCAGACCGGCGACCGCGTCGTGCTGATCGAGGGATCGTTCTCCGGCACGCTCGGGTTCATCGCGAACGAGATGATGGCGGGCAGCCGCCTGTCCGAGGCCACGCGCAAGGCGCGATCGCTCGGCTACACCGAGCCGAACCCCCAGGACGACCTGACCGGGATGGACGCGGCGCGCAAGGCGCTGATCCTGGCGCGCGAGCTGGGGCTTCCGCTGTCGATCCAGGACGTGGCAGTGACCCCGCTCGTACCCCCCGATCTGCTCGCGCCGATGGGCGCGGACGAGTTCCTGGACCGCCTCTCCTCGTGCGACGCCGCGCTGTCCGACGTCGTGTCGCGTGCGAAGGAGGAGGGCCGGTCGGTCCGCTACCTCGCGCGGATCGACCCGTCCGCGCCCCCCGGACGCCCGGTCGCGAGCGTCGGCCTCGTGGCGGTCGAGGCGGACCACCCCGCGACGCGCCTGCGCGGCACCGAGGCGTTCGTGGCGTTCACGACCGAGCGCTACCGGGCGTATCCGCTGCTCGTGCAGGGCGCGGGCGCGGGCGGCGACGTGACCGCCGCGGGCGTGCTCGCGGACGTGCTGAAGGTCGCGGTCGCGCTCCGGGGGCGGTGACGGGGCGAACGCGGCAGAGGCAGTGCAGGGGCGGAGTCGGCCGCGCGCTCGGCGCAAACCGGCCACCGACCAGCACCGCCTCGACCGGCGCTCCCACCAGCGAAGGGTCCGCGATCGGGTCGCCGCGCAGCACGGCGAGGTCCGCGATCTTCCCGACCTCGATCGATCCGAGGCGGTCCTCCACGCCGAGCGAGCGCGCGGAGGCGATCGTGGCGCACCGCAGCGCGTCCGCGCCGGTCCAGGCCGCCCCCGCCTCCGCGCGGCAGAACCCGAGGAGGGCAAGCTCGAGGCCGACCATGCCGGGGGTGCGGGCAACCGCGCCCGCGTCGTTGCCGCAGGCCACGGTCGCGCCCGCCGCGAAGAGCCGGTTCAGGTTGTCCATGCCGTGTGACACGACGCCCGAGAAGAAGCGGAGCGCGCCGCGCGTGTCGATCAGGCCGAGCGCGCGCGTCCGTCCGGCCGCGAGGCGGTCCGCGCCCGCGACCACGCGCGCCGCGAGGTCGGGCAGCCAGAAGCGCGTCGCGACGTCGCGCGCGGTCGCGTCGCGGAGGCGCGCGAGCCGCGAGAGGCGGTCCGGGTCCGCGCAAGGGATGCCGGGGATCGCGAAGTCGAGGTCGTACGCGAGCGAGAGCGTCGGCTCGATGACGCACCCGGCGCGCACGAAGGCGTCGGCGTCCGCGTCCGCCAGCGGGCCGTCCGCCGGCACGTGGACGAGCGTGCGTACCCCTGCGCGGACGCCTCGCCGGAAGGTCTCGACCGTGCATTGGTGCATCAGGGAGGGGACGCCCTTCTCGCGCGCCCGGTCCGCGGCCGCGTCGAGCTGCGCCTGGGTCATGAACGCCGCGCCCGGCGCGTACGAGAGCATCTTCTCGCGCTGGTCGTACAGCTTGATCGCCTCGGCGCCGCGCTCGCCGATCGCCCTGTCCACCGCCTCGCGGACCTCGGCCGGGCCCGCGTCGTGCCGGAACACCACCTCGCCCGCGGCCGGGTCGTCGTAGGCCGGGACCTCGAAGCCCGCGAGCGGCGCGAGCAGCCGGAACAGGGGGCCGCGCGCCGGGGTGAGCGTCCCGCCGAGCGGCCCGACCAGCACCGATCGCGTGATGCGCGGGCCGGGGTATTCGCCGCTCCGGACGCGCTCGCGCAGCCGCTCCGCCGCCCCGAGGTTCGCGGACCACCCGTCGCGCACGCTCGTGACGCCGTGCGCGAGGCAGTCCGCGAGGTTCTTCCGCACCTGCTCGCCCTTGAGCCGCCGCACGAGGAGGAGGTCGCGGAGCGTCGGCGCGAGCGCGGGGGCGACGAGCCGCACGTGGCAGTGCGCGTTGAACTGGCCGGGCACGACCGCGGCGCCGCCGAGATCGTGCGTCTCGTCCGCGGGGACGGGGGAGGGGGGAAGGGCCGCGATCCGGCCGTCGCGGATCAGGAGGCAGGTGCCGGGGGAGTGGTAGCGGCCTGCGGCGACGTCGACGATGCGGGCGTTGTGGAGGAGGAGGGTCATGGCGGGACGGGCATGGGGTCGGCCCCCGGGTACGGGCTCGGGCACGGGGACGGGGCGCGCCGCGCGCGACGGGCTAGAAATCCATGATTTCCTTCTCTTTCTTCGTCGCGATCGTATCCGCGTCCTTGATGAAGCGCTCGGTCTCCTTCTCGACCTTGTCGAGCGTCTTCTTCAGGTCGTCCTCGCCCACGCCCTCCTCCTTCTCGAGGCGGGCGCGGTACTCGCGGCGGGTGTTGCGGATCGCGACCTTGCACTCCTCGGTGGCGCGCTTGACCTGCTTGACCAGCTCCTTGCGCCGCTCCGTGGTCAGCGCCGGGATCGGCAGCCGCACGATGTCGCCGTCGTTCGAGGGCGTGAGCCCGAGGTCCGCGATCGCGATCGCGCGCTCGATGGCGGAGATCAGCTTCTTCTCCCAGGGCTTGATCGTGATCAGACGCGGGTCGGCCACGTTCAGGGCCGCGACCTGGTTCAACGGGGTCGGCACGCCGTAGTACTCGACCTTGATGCCGTCGAGCAGCGCGAGGTTGGCGCGGCCGGTGCGCACGCGCGCCAGCTCCTTCTCGAAGTTCTCGATGCACCGCCTGAACGCCCCGTCCAGCTCCTTGACCGTCTGCTCCATCATCTGGCTTTCCTCCTCTCCGGCTCCGGGAGCCGGCCGTTGCCTCGAAAGAAGCCCTACTCGACGACCGTGCCGATCGGCTCGCCGCGGAGCAGGCGCACCAGGTTCCCGCGGGTCCGCACGTTGAACACGTGCAGCGGGATCCGGTTCTCCATGCAGAGCGCCACCGCGGTCGCGTCCATGAACCGCAGCCCCTTCTCGATGACGTCCTGGTACCCGAGCCGATCATAGCGGACCGCGTCCGGGTTCGTCACCGGGTCGGCCGAGAACACCCCGTCCACCTTGGTCCCCTTCAGCAGGGCGTCCGCGTGCACCTCGAGCGCGCGAAGCGCGGCCGCGGTGTCGGTGGAGAAGTAGGGGTGGCCGGTGCCGGTCTCGAACAGCACGACCCGGCCCTTGGCGAGGTGCTTCAGGGCGCGCCGGCGGATGAACGGCTCCGCGACCTGCGGCATCTGGAGCGCGGTCATCAGGCGGCTCTCGATGCCGCACCGCTCGAGCGCGTCCTGGAAGATGAGCCCGTTCATCACGGTCGCGAGCATCCCGACCGTGTCCGCGGCCGCGCGCTCGAACTGCCGCCCGACCGTCGAGACGCCGCGGAAGAAGTTCCCCCCCCCGATCACGATCGCCACCTCGGCCCCGAGCGCGCGGACCTCGGCGATCTCGGCCGCGAACGCGTCGATGGTCTCGGGGTGGATGCCGAACCGGAGCGGGCCCATCAGGGCCTCGCCGGAGAGCTTCAGGAGGACGCGCCGGTATCTCGGACCGTCAGACATCGAGTGCACCTCCCGGAGGGACCTCCCGCCGCGCGCCCTCGGGCCGCGGCGTGACTCCGCCGCGGCCCGCCCGGCCTTGAACGGGACGGGCGCGCGGCGGGAGGTCGAGGCTCACAACCCTTCTCCGAGCCCGTACCGCGCGAACCGCTTCACGGTCACGGTCGCGCCGAGCTTCTTCGACGTCTCGGCGACCACGTCCTGGAACTTCTTCGCGTCGTCGCGGATGTAGGTCTGCTCGAGCAGGCACGCCTCGGAGTACCACTTGCCGAGCTTGCCCTCGAGGATCTTCTCCTGGATCTGCGGCGGCTTCCTGGAGATGTCGCCGAGCTGCGCCATGGCGATCTCCTTCTGCTTCGCCACCACGTCCGACGGCAGGTCCGCGCGCGACACGCAGATCGGGGACATGGCCGCGACCTGGAGGTACGCCTCCTTGCAGAGGCTCGCGAAGTCCTCGGTGCCCACGGCCTCGGGCTTGTCCGCCGTGACCTCCACGATGACGCCGATCCGGCCGCCGCCGTGGATGTAGGTCACGATCTTCCCGGCGGTCTCGTACCGCTCGAAGCGCCGCACGCGGAGGTTTTCCCCCACGCGGCCGACCACGTCGGTCATGGCCTGCTTCAGGGTCTTCGACGGGTCCGCGGAGAAGACCTGCTCGTAGGCCGCGTCCACGCTCGCGGGCGCCGCCTTCGCCACGTGCTCGCACACCTGGCCGACGAACGCGACGAAGTCGTCCGCGCGCGCCACGAAATCGGTCTCGCTGTTGACCTCGGCCAGCACGCCGAGCCGCCCGTCCGGCGACACCAACGCCGCGACCTTCCCGTCCTTGGCCTCGCGGTCCATCTTCTTGACCGCGACCGCCTGGTTGCGCTTCTGGAGCACCTCGACCGCCTTGCCGAGGTCGCCGTCCGTCTCCTCCAGGGCCTTCTTGCAATCCAGGATCCCTGCGCCGGTCATGTTGCGCAGTTCCTTCACGAGTTCGCTGCTGACTGCCATGTCGTCTCTCCCTTCTCGTTCCTTCCCGTACCCGTGCCCGAGCCCGCTCCTACGCCTCCGGAGTCGGCGCCGGCTGCGGCCGCGCGCCGCGGATCACGACCTCCGGGCCGCCCTCGGCGGGGGCCATCGGCACGGCCTCCCACTCGGCGCCGCCGCCCTTGCGGACCATCCCGCCCTCGGCGCACGCCTCGGCGAACGTCGAGACGATGAGCCGGATCGAGCGGATCGCGTCGTCGTTGCCCGGGACCACGTAGCTGACGTTGTCCGGGTCGCAGTTCGTGTCGACGAGCGCCACGACCGGGATGCCCATGCGGTTCGCCTCGCGGATCGCGATGCGCTCGCGGTTCGGGTCGATGACCACGACCGCGCCCGGGAGCTGGCGCACGGTCGAGTGCGAGCCCTTCGGCAGGTTGCGGAGCCCGCGCAGGTTCTTCAGCATGCGCGCCTGCTCCTTCTCGAGCCGGACGACCTCCTTCTTCGGGAGGCGCTCGACCGAGCCCTCGGCCAGCAGCGCGTCGATGTCGTTGATGCGCTCGAGCGAGCGCGACAGCGTCACCATGTTCGTCAGCGTGCCGCCGAGCCAGCGGTTCGTGACGTAGGGCATGCGCGCCTTCTTGGCCTCGTCCTCGACCACGATCTGGGCCTGCGGCTTCGTCCCGACGAACAGGACGACGTCGCCCTCGGCCACGGTGCGCGACAGGAAGTTGGTCGCGTCGGCGAGGAGCTTGACCGTCTTCTGCAGGTCCACGATGTGGATCCCGTTGCGGGCGCCGAAGATGAACGGCTTCATCTTCGGGTTCCAGCGGCGGGTCTGGTGGCCGAAGTGGACGCCGGCCTCCAGCAGGTCCCTGAGGGTGGTATTGGGCATCTGGTGAACCTCCGTTTCCGGCGCCGCACTCGCGCGGCAGCCGACCTCCATCCCCGTCCGACGACGCGACCCCGCGCCACGGAGGCGGCGAGCGACGCGGGCTTGGAAGTCCGCGTCCCTCAAGGGGATGTGCGTTCTCCCCTGCGCGCCCGCCGAGCCGGCCGACCTCGCAGAGGGCGCGTACTAATAGCGCCGATCGACATTGAACGCAAGACGGCTCCCTGGTAAATTCCGTCCGATGAAAGACCTTGCCAGCCGGATCCCGGTCCTGTTCGCGCTCGCCGCCGTGTCCGCGGTCGCGTGCGGCCGCGTGGAGGAGGAGTCCTGGGTCGTCGAGCCGCCGGCCCTGCCGCTGCTCGAGTCGCTCACGTTCACCGACCCGGCCGAGTCGCCGCTGACGATCCGGCGCGCCCGCGAGCCGGACGGCGCCGAGGCCCTGAAGGTCCGATCGTCGCACGAGGTGCGCGTGCGGGGCCGCATGCTCCCCGCGATGGTCACCTCGGTCAGGGGCGCCCTCGACGTGGCCGTTCGCACGGCCTCGGTCGACGGCGACGAGGCCGTCCTCGAGGCGACGGTCGGGGCCGCGGACGTCTCGATGGACCCGGAGATCGAGGGCGCCTCGGACGACATGCAGGCCGGGTTCCGCGCCGCGTCGATCCGGCTCGCCGCGCGTGCGGGGAGGCCGCTCGAGGCCCGTGCCGCGGCCGGGCGCGCCCAGACCGCGACCGAGCGGGAGCTGGCGGAGTCCCTCCAGCGCCTGCTCCCGGCGCTTCCCGCGACGCCGGCCGCGGCCGGGGACGCCTGGGCGTTCGACCTGGTGCTTCCTCGCGTACCGACCGGGGGCCGGGCGGACCTCCGACTGCACGGCAGGTACGTGTTCCGCGGCATGACCGAATTCGAGGGCCGCACCTGGGCGGGGATCGTGCTCGAGTACGCGATCGCCGCGTCCGGCGTGTCGTCGGAGGGCGGCGTGCAGGGCGTCCTGACCGGCGAGGGTGCCGGGAAGGGGGTGTTCCTGGTCGACCCGGCCACGGGCGTGCCGGCCCGCTGCCAGGTCGCCGAGACCACCCTGCTCCGGATCCATGTCGAGGAGAAGGGCCGGCGTGCCGACGCCGAGCAGTTCTCCCGGCTCGCGCTGGACCTGGACGCCTTGTAGTGCGGGCGTACCCACGCCCGGCGGAGGTGGCTCCGATGTCAGCCACGACGGCGCCGAGGGGCTGGAAGGCCCGGCTGATGCAGCACATCCGGGCGACCGGCGGCAGGATCACCGGTCCGAGGATCCGCGTGGCCGAGGTCTTCTTCTCGATGAAGGGGCACCCCGGCGTCGATGAGCTGGCGACCGAGGTGCGCGCCCGCTACAAGGGGATCGGGGCCGCGACGGTCTATCGTACGGTCAAGCTGCTGTGCGAGTCGGGGCTGGTGGCGGCGCGCCA
Organism: Deltaproteobacteria bacterium; assembly: GCA_016875475.1. Classification (GTDB taxonomy): domain Bacteria; phylum Myxococcota_A; class UBA9042; order DTJE01; family DTJE01; genus VGRB01. Next base: position 3,033 of record VGRB01000148.1, on the reverse strand, counting down.
GTTCGGCGACGGGTTCTCGCGGTACGAGGCCGAGGCGCCCGAGGCGCACCACGATCATCTGATCTGCACCGCGTGCGGCCGCATCGTCGAGTTCGAGGACCCGGCGATCGAGGACCTGCAGGCCCGCGTGACGCGGCGTCACCGGTTCCGGATGGAGCGCCACCGGCTGGAGATCTACGGCCTGTGCCCGGGCTGCCAGGAGGCGGACCCGGCGAGTCGAAAGACGGCTGGATGACCGTCCGTACCCGCTTCGACTCCGCGCTCGCCGGGACCCGCCGGACCGGCACGGTCGAGACCGAATTCGACCAGTCGGCGGTCGCGGTGCCCGACTCCCCCGGCCCGAGGCTGGTGCTGCTCGCGCCGGGCCGCGACCTAGCGCCGTGGGGCGCGGAGGTGTCGTGGTACGTGCCGCCGCGGCTGGGCGGCCGGGTCGAGATCGCGTTCGGCGGCGCGCTGCTCATGACCGGCGCCAGCTCGAAGATCGGCGGCACGGCCGGCTTCTGCACGGACGGCGGCTTCGGCATTCGCCGGCCGTAGTCCCGGACCCATGTTCGCGCCCCACCCGCGCCTCGCCCGCCGACAGGGTGGCGAAACCCTGCCGTTCCCCCTTATGATCCGCCCCGGTGTCCGACCCGGAGGTCCGATGCGCCACCATGCCCTCGCGGCCGCCATCGCCGCGGCGTTCGTCCTCGATGCCTGCTCCGTGGGCGGAGGCGGCGGTGCCGGCGACCCGGGTCCGCTCGCGGACCTGGACTTCGGGACCGTGGCGGACGCCGAGGACGGCGGCGAGGACGCGGCGGCCGAGGCGGAGACGGGCCCGGAGCCGGCCGGCGACGTCGCGCCGGACGCGCCGGGCGACGCGCCGATCGAGGGGGGGGAGGACGCGCCCGCGGAGGCCGAGGTCGCCTGCGAGTGCGCGTCGGACCCCGATTGCGAGGGCAGGGTACGCGGCCTCGGCCCGTGCGAGGTCGCGGCCTGTGACCCGGACACCTGCGCCTGCGGCAAGGCCGCGGCGGAAGACGGGATCGCCTGCGACGACGGGAACCCGTGCACCCCGGACGACGCCTGCGTCGCGGGGCAGTGCGTCGGCGGCGAGAACCTCTGCAAGTGCCAGGACGACGGCGACTGCGAGATCGAGGAGGACGGCGACTTCTGCAACGGCACGCTCCGGTGCGCGACCGACGAGGTCCCCTTCGTGTGCGAGGTCGATCCCGACACGGTGGTGGATTGCGCGGGCGACCTGGAACTGCCGTGCGCGGAGCGGTCGTGCGTGCCGGAGACGGGCGCGTGCATCGAGACCCCGATCCTCGAAGGGGAGCCGTGCGACGACCACAACCCCTGCACCACGGGCGACCGGTGCGGCGGGGGCAGGTGCCTGGGTGCGGCGACCGTGAAGTGCGACGACGAGGACCCCTGCACGTCGAACGCGTGCGTCTTCGGAAAGGGGTGCGTGTTCGTGCCGGGCGCGCTCGAGTGCGACGACCACGACGAGTGCACCGCGGACACGTGCGAGGCGGGCACGGGCTGCGTGAACGCGCCGCTCGACGGCACGCCGTGCGACGACGGCAACGCCTGCACCGGGGCCGGGGAGTGCCGGGCCGGGGAGTGCGTCGAGATCGAGGCGTGGGACGACTGCGACGACGGGCGCTTCTGCACCTCGGACTCGTGCGACCCCGCGACCGGGTGCGTGAACGCGGCCCGGACCGGCGAGCCGTGCGACGACTCGGACGCGTGCGCCACGGGCGACGCCTGCACGGAGGCGGGCGACTGCAGGGCCGCGGGCGCGCTCGAGTGCGACGACGCGAACGCGTGCACGGCCGACTCGTGCGACCCGGCGTCGGGGTGCGCGAACGTGCCGCGGACCGGCGAGACGTGCGACGACGGCGACCCGTGCACGGCCGGCGACGCGTGCACGGACGCGGGCGCGTGCGAGCCCGGCGGGCCGACCGACTGCGACGACGACGAGGAGTGCACGGACGACTCGTGCGACCCTGCGACCGGGTGCGCGAATGCGCCGCGGACCGCGATGCCGTGCGACGACCACGACGCCTGCACTCTCGCGGACACCTGCACCGAGGCGGGCCGCTGCGAGGGCCCGGACGCGCCCGACTGCGACGACCGCAACGGGTGCACCGCGGACGCGTGCGACCCCGCGAGGGGGTGCGTGAACGAGCCGCGTCTCGGCGCCGCGTGCGACGACGGCGACGCGTGCACCACGGGCGATGCGTGCACGGTCGAGGCGGCCTGCGAGGCCGAGTCGGGCCTCGCGTGCGATCCCGACGACGACCCGTGTACGGCCGACCTGTGCGACCCTGCGACGGGTTGCGTCCACCCGCCGCTGCCCGCGTCCGCGTGCGACGACCACGACCCCTGCACCGCGGATGCGTGCGACCCGGCGACCGGGTGCGCCCACTCGCCGCGGACCGGCGAGGCGTGCGAGGACGGCGACGCGTGCACGACCGGCGAGACCTGCGCGCCCGGCGGCGCGTGCGTCCCGACCGGCGTCGTGACGTGTCCGAACGACCTCAACGACTGCACGGACGACGTGTGCGACCCCGCGATCGGGTGCGTGCACCCCCCCAGGATCGGGAAGGCCTGCGACGACGGCGACGCGTGCACCACGGGCGAGACCTGCTCGATGGAGGGAGCGTGCGTGCCGAGGGGGACGGTCGCGTGCGAGGACGACGACAACGACTGCACCGCGGACTTCTGCGACCCCGCGGCCGGCTGCGTCCACCCGCCGCTGACCGGAGCGGCGTGCTCGGACGGCGACGCGTGCACCACGGGCGACAGGTGCTCCGCGGCCGGGCTCTGCGAGCCGTCGGGCGCGCTCGCGTGCGACGACCGCGACGCGTGCAACGGCCCGGAGACGTGCGACCCGGCGACGGGCTGCGTGGACGGCACCCTGCTCGCGTGCGACGACGGCGACGCGTGCAACGGCCCGGAGACGTGCGACCCGGCGGCCGGGTGCGTGGGCGGCACCCCGCTCGCGTGCGACGACGGCGACGCGTGCAACGGCCCGGAGACGTGCGA
>VGRB01000147.1 GCA_016875475.1 Deltaproteobacteria bacterium | reverse complement strand
GGGGGCGCCGGTCGCGATGCACGAGGCGGACGTCCCGCTCTACCGCAACCTCCCCGTCCAGTCCCGGATGCTGCTCGGCGGCCTGGTCGCGGGCGCGGAGGACGACCCCGGCGACCCGGGCGCGCTGCTCCGCGACGGCGACAAGGTGCGCTTCGGCGCGGTCGAGGGCACGGTGATGCACCTGCCCGGCCACTCCCCGGGGGGGATCGGGCTCCTGTTCGACGGAACGCCGGGCGGGACGCCCGGCGTGCTCTGCTGCGGCGACACGATCTTCCGCGACGGCGTCGGCCGGGTGGACCTATGGGGCGGCGACTGGGACACCCTGCTCCGCTCGATCCGCGGCCGCATCTTCACCCTTCCCCAGGACACGAAGCTCGTGACCGGACACGGCGCCGAGACCACGGTCGGCCGCGAGAAGGCCAACTTCCCGTTCTGACCTCCTCTCCCCCCCAAACCCACTCCCGTCCCCGTCCCCGAGCCCGTGCCCGTACCCGTGCTCCCGTCCCCGTCCCCCCGTGCTATCCTCGTACCCGTCCTCCGGGAGGCCGGTCCGTGCGCTGGTCGTTCGCCCTGCCGGTCGCGGCGACGCTCCTCGCAGCGGCCCCCGCCCGAGCCGAGGTCCTCCCCTCCGACGTGATCCTGGTCGAGGACGTGGGGGGCAAGATCACGGCGGCGAGGGGGCCGCGGGCCGAGGGCTACCTGGGCAAGGCGGCGTGCGCGGCATATTCCAATGAGACCGACAACTGGGACGCGCTGTTCGTGTTCTCGGCCGAGCCGCTGGGCGCGTTCTGGGGCACGCCGGCAGGCATCACTGTCCGGCAGGTCACGAAGGGCATCGGCAAGCCGAACGTCAACATGTCCGCGCAGTTCTGCTCGCAGCGCCTCCGGCACGCGGCGCGCATGGGCGGCATCACGGTCATGCCGGACGACCCGGACGCGGAGTTCAAGAGCGGCCCCGGCGGCACCGGCCTGTCCGGGGTCGAGGTGATGGGCCACGAGATGGGCCACCAGTGGCTCGCGTACGTGGGCTACGACCTCGGCGACGGGTACGGCCGCCACTGCAACATCCGGTCGTTCGTCACGGGGGAAGGCAACGACGGCGACTGCGACGGGTACAAGGAGTCGGCGTGGGGCGTGCACTGGTCGCCCTACTTCGCGTCCGGCGGGGTGATGTTCGGCAACCAGATCGAGGACCTGGGCGACGGGACGTTCCGGTTCGGCGGGGACGGCGACCTGGTCTTCGGCCGTCTCGACCAGTACCTGATGGGCATCCGCCTGGCCGAGGAGGTCGGGCCGCTGCTGCTGGTCAAGCCGGAGCCGGGGTCCGGGATCGAGCCGGGCGACTACCCGCTGCCGCCGGGCCAGACGAAGGTCGTCGGGGGCACGCGCGTGGACCTCGGGATCGACGACGTCATCCGGGCGCAGGGCGAGCGATGGCCCGCGGCCGAGGCCTGCCACTGGAAGGCCGCGATCGTGCTGGTCCACCCCCAGGGCAAGCCGCCCTCCGCCGCGACGCTCGCGAAGCTCGCGAAGTACGGCAACCGGTACGAGGAGTGGTGGGAGCACGCGACCGGGGGACGCGGCTCGTTCGACATGACGCGAGACAACCGCGGCGCGGGCACGGCCGGGTGCGCCGACCCGAAGTGGGCGCCGCCGCCCGACGGGACGGACGATCCGGCCCCGGCCGGCGAGGCGCAGGGCTCGGACGAGCCGCAGGGCGCGGACGAGGCGATCCCGGAGGCGAGCGAGGCCGCGGAGCCGGCCGGCGAGGAGGCGGGTCCGGACGCGACGACCGGTCCGGGGGACGCGCCCGCCGACGCGCAGGTGCCGTCCCCCGACGCCGCCACGGCGGCCGGCGACGCGCGCGAAGCGGTTGCGGGGGACCCGGGCACGGGCGCTTCCCGCCCCGGCGCGGGCGGGGGAGGGTGCGGGGCCGGGGTCCCGGCCGCGGCGCCGGCGCTGCTCCTGGCCCTCGCGGCCGCCCTGTCCGCGGCGAGGAGGAAGACATGACCATGATGACGAGCATGGACCGCAGGAACAGCATCGCCCAGTGGGCGTTCGACACGCGCCCGATCCTCCTGCGCTTCCACATCTGGATCGAGGACGTGGAGGAGTCGTGGAGCCGCGGCGCCGAGGGCCCGGGCTTCTCGTTCGTGCCGCCGGGGTTCGAGCGCGGCTTCGTGATGGCGGCGGCCGTGACCGCGCTCGGCACGCGGCTGTTCGGCCGGTACGGCGAGGGCACCGGGCTCGGGAAGAAGGAGATGAACCGCGTCAAGAAGGACGCGGACGCCGTGTCCGCCTACGCGCTGTCCGAGGCGTTCTGGCACCTGACCCGCTGGCTCCCCGAGAACCACGCCCTGATGATCAGCCTCGGCGAGGGCCTGATCCCGAAGGGCGGCGAGACGCCGGACATGGGCTCGAACCCGCTGCTCGGGTTCGGGCGCGTGTATGCGCGGCCCGAGGTGGCCCGGTTCCTGGACCGGCGCGTGTCCTGGCTCATCAACGACCCGAAGTTCACCTGGGACGACTTCTGGCGTCACGTCCGCGCGGCGAACATGACCGTGTGGGGGGCGTCCGTCGATACACTCGAGAACACGACCCGGTTCGCGGCGGGCTCGCCGACCGGGCCGCTGACCGTGTTCCACCTGTTCGACCAGCCGCTGCGCGTGACGCGGCCGTACGAGGGGTACGTCGGGACCCTGATCCTGCCGCGCGAGGTCGTGGACTCGGCGGCGCGCCGGTCCGTGCTGATCAACTACCACTCGTCGCGCGCGCTGGTGCTGGACGCGATCCGCGCGACGTACCCGAACATCCCCCCCGGGCGCATCCACGTCTGGACGCTGGGCGGGGCGAGCCGGACCGCGCGCATCGGGTCGTTGTGGAAGGAGTGGCAGGACCTCGGCGTCGGGGTGGTGGACGATGGCTGGGAGGTCGTCGGGACGGGGATCCCCGCGTTCACCGACTCCGGCACGTACGCCCCGGTCTTCCGGGTCGGGGTGCACGAGGACGAGGCCGGGGACGAGCACCTGTTCCTGACCGACGGCTACGCGGCCACGGCCGAGGCGCTCCAGGCCGCGAGCCTCGACCCGGTCCTCGGGCTCCACAGCAGCCTATGCATGTTCACGTCGCAGTTCCGCGTGTCCTGGGAGAAGGAGCGGAACGTCATGCAGATCGACCCCGAGGCGGCCGACTTCGAGCGGCGGCTCGCGGCGGCGCTCGAGAAGGACGTCGGCGCGGACGAGGCGGCGGAGTTCCGCGGCATCCTTCGCGAGGCGCGCGACGCGGGCATGCCGGTCGGCAAGCGGATCGTGACCGTGGACGACTTCTTCCCGGAGAAGCACTGGCGGGTGCTCGCGCTGGCGGGTCACATGGTGGACGATCCCTACAGCGGCGCGCACGGCGTCGAGCGCATCACCGAGAACGTCTACCGCGTCACCACGCGCGCCGCGACCGAGCGCGGCATGCTGGAGGCGCGGCTGACCCTGCGGCTGCGCGACCCGATGGACGAGATGAAGCTCGTGTTCTCGCCGCTGCTCGACCGCTTCTACGCAGGCACGGACTGGCGCTCGCGGCCGGTGCGGATCTCCGACTCGGGCCGCATCCGGAACGAGCTGCAGACGCTCGCGTACGGGTCGCTGGAGACCCTGCCGGACGGCCGCATCCACGTCGATTTCGACCGGATCGGCGACGACGTCATGGAGCCCGACAAGAAGGCCCTGATCCGCAAGGTCCTGTGCTGGTACAAGGAGAACCACCCCCTCTGGTTCTCGTGGCTGGAGCTGGCCTAGCCTTCCCGTCCCCTTCCCGTACCCGAGCCAGAGCCCGTGCCCGCCCGGGTCTTGCCCCGAGCGATGGTGACTCGTACAATGACTCTGGTTGACTCGCATGGCGACTCGGACCGCGGATCGCGCTCGCCAGGGAGGTGCGACGACATGAAGCAGCTCACGTTGCGCGGCTTCGACAAGGACCTCGAACGGCGACTGCGCCGGGAGGCGGCCGAACAGGGCGTGTCGCTGAACCGCGCGGCCCTCAGGCTCCTCCGGCGCGGCGCGGGCATCGCGACGGAGCGTGCCGCTCCTCCGGTCATCGGGACGAGCCTCGACGACCTGATCGGCTGCTGGACCCGGGCCGAGGAGCGGGCGTTCCTGAAGGCGCTCGAGCCGTTCGAGAGCGTGGACCCGGAGTTGTGGCGATGAGGATCCTCCTGGACACGAACGCCTATTCCGCACTGATGCGCGGACACGCCGGCGTCGCGGACCGGGTGCGAGGAGCCGAGGAGGTCGTGGTATCCGCGGTCGTCGCCGGCGAACTCATGCTCGGGTTCCGGTCGGGCGGACGGTTCGAGAAGAACCTGGCCGAGCTGACGAGGTTCCTCGGGAACCCTCTCGTGACATTCCTTCCCGTGGGCCTGATGACCGCGAGGCGCTTCGCGGAGGTCGGAGCCGGCCTGCGCGCCAGGGGGCGGCCCATCCCCACGAACGACATCTGGATCGCCGCGCACGCGATGGAGTGCGGGGCGGAGCTGCTCTCGTTCGATGATCACTTCGGCGCTGTGGACGGTCTGCTCTGGACCCGCCTGCCGTCCGGATGACCCCGTACCCGTACCCGCACCGGTGTCCGCCGTGCAGGTCGGGGGCCCCGGGTACGGTTCCGCCCCGGGCAGGGAGACCGCCACCCGGGCGGCCGGTCAGCCGCCTCAGTTGCCCCCGCCCTGCTTCGATTCCTCGCGCTCGAGGTCCTGGAACGACTCGTTCGCGCGGTCGCGCGTGGTCGGGCCGTCCCGCCTGACCTCGGGCGCGCCGCAGGCGACGGCGGACAGCGCGGTCACCAGAAGGAGCACGGTCCGTACGATGCGACGCATGGCAGCCTCCTCAGAAGTCGAACCCGACCTGCGGCAGGATCGCGAAGTACGCGTCCTTGGGGTCCCGCATCAGCTTGCCCCCGATGAAGCCCAGCTCGATCAGGATCGCGCGACCGGAGTCGCCGAACAGGAACCGCACGCCCGGGCCGAACGACGCGCCCAGGATGAAGTTCGACACGTCGCGGCCGGACTCGTCCTCGAAGAACTGCCGCCAGTCGAAGATGAAGGCGGCCCGGAAGGTCGGCACGATCTTGCCGATCGGGAACTTGCCCACGAGGCCGGCCTCGACCACGTGCCAGTCGAAGTAGGTCCCGTTGACCGCGAGCCCCGACCCCATCTCGAACCAGACCGGGCCCGCGAAGTTGTACTCGTAGATGGAGTTGAACGCGAACGCCCACGCGTCCGCCTGGGGCAGGTCCGGCAGCACCTCGTACTGCGCGCCGAGCTTGATCACCCAGTCCGCGTCCGCCCGCGCGGCCGCCCCCGTCACCGCGAGCGCCGCCGCCAGCGCCGCGACCCCGATCCTCGTCCGTCCCATCAGCGGTCCTCCTTCGACGATTCCCCTGCCCCGAACAGCCGGTCGAGCACCGAGCGCACGAACGGCTCCACGTGCCGCGACCGCACAACGAACCCGGCCCGCTCCAGCGCCTGGTCGAACGTCTGGCCCGAGGCGTCGTCCGACACCGGCCCGGCCGCGGCCAGCACGCTCCCGGCCCTGGCGTCCCGCGCGGTCAGCGCGAGGTCGTAGCGCACGAACACCCACTCGCGCGGGGGCCGGTCGTTCCGGCGCATCCCGCACGACCCCGTGACGGCCACGCGCGCGTCGGGCCCTTCCGATACCGGCACCCCCGCCGCGGTCAGCGCGGACTGGAGCGCCGTCTTCAGGCGCGCCGCGTCCTCGCCCGTCACGTCCAGCGAGAACCGCACCCCCGTCCGGACCGCCTCGACGAAGGCGGCCCGGGCGTCGGCCGAGCGCACGGACGCCTCGACCGGCGACCGCACCCCGAGCACGCGCAGGTCGCGGTTCGCCACGTCGAGCCGCACGAGCGCCAGGGCGGCCTGGTACCACGCGCGCGCGGCGGCGAGCGGGTCCCGTGCGGCGCGCGCCTCGGCCGCGAGACCCCCGGCGCGGGACGCGAGCGACGAGGCCCGGGAGTGGAGTTCGTCCGAGGCCTTGCGCCGCGACAGGGCGGCGAGCGACACGAACCCCTCGCGACCGCGGTGACGCGCGACGACCTCGACCCCCGTGAGCACGCGCGACGCCTCGGTCCGCACCGCCTGCATCACGTCCGCCGACCGCAGCCACGTCCCGCCCGCGGCGCTCGCCACCTCCGAGTAGGCGGCGTTCTGGTCCGTGGTCTCGGTCACCCGGACCTCGAACACCTTCGCGATCTCGCCGCGGGCCGAGTCGTCCGCGGCCTCCTGGCACGCGCCGCGGCCGAGCCCCGTCACGTGCGATGCGCGCGGGTGGTCCTCCGACTCCCCGCTGGCGGTCCAGGCGGGCGCGGGCGGGTCAGGCGGCGGGAGGGCGGGCGCGACCTCGCGGTACAAAGGGCCGCAGCCCGCGACGACGATCAGGAAGAGGAGTGCCCGCGAACGCCTCAACGCTACCTCGTCCGCACCACCCGCCACGCGGTTCCGCCCGGCTTGACCGCGACCTCGCCCAGGTCCTTCTGCCAGCCGCCGGACGTCACCGACACCCGGTGCGCCCCCGGCGGCAGGTCGAGCACGACGAGCCGGACCTCGTACGGGAGTGTACCCCACTGGCGGGTGTCCGCGTGCTCGGACGCGCCGAGCGCCGCGCTGGTGGCCGCCCCCGCCAGGAACCCGACCAGCCACCCGTAGTCCTTGCCCCCCGCGGCCTCGCCCGCCTTGCTCGCGGCGTAGGCGAGCAGGAACTTGACCACGGCGCGCGCCACGGTGCGGCCCCAGATCACGCCCATCCGCTCCTCGAGCACCTTCGGGGCGATCGCGCCCAGGCTGTGCACGGTCTCGGCCGCGGCCGCCGACCCGACCCCCGGCTCGATCGCGCCGTCCACGTGGACGCGCATCGGCGTCGAGGCGGGCGGCCGCGCCTTCATCGTCGGGAACGCGATCACGATGTTGTGGGTCCCGGCCACGGAGCGGGCGACCGTCAGCGCGGACGACACGTCCGACTCCTCCTTGGACTCGACCTGCTGCGCGGTCAGGAACGGGAGCCCCGCGGCGAGCGTCAGCTCGATCCGGTTCTCGACCTTGGCCGGGACCATGCCCGCCATCTCGACCACGACCAGGCGCCCGGTGCCCGCCTCCGGGGGGACCGCCGCCGCGTCCGCCGGCACGAGGTCCGGGTAGCGCGTCCGGAGCGCTTCCAGCTCCTCGCGGAACGAGAGCCTCGCCGCGACCGCGGCCGCGCGCCGGACCAGCCCCTGCGGCACGCCGACCCCGAACGGCTTCGCCTGCTTCTCGTAGGTCGCGACCGCGCGGGCGTACGAGATCCACGCGTCGTTCGTCTCGCCCCCGCCCTCGTAGACGAGCCCCATCAGGTAGCGGACGAACGCGTCCTCGGCGTACGGCGACTCCTTGTGGGTGCGCGCGCGCTCGGTCAGCTTGAGGTCCGCCCGCTTCGCCTCGACGATCGCCTCGTCGGGCTGGCCGAGCATCGCGTAGTTCAGCGCCCCGAGCACGTTCAGGAACACGCGCTCGAAGTCCTCCCCCTGGTAGTTCAGGACCGCGTCGCTCGTCAGGAACGAGACCGCCTCGCGGGTCAGGCTCTTCGCGTACAGCTCCTCGATCGTGCGCTCCGCCGCGTCGATCTGGCGGTTGGAGGCCGCGGGATCACCCGCGAGGTGCTCGATCATCGCGTGGTCCATGTGCCAGACCAGGCGCGACTTCTCGCCGTAGAGGTCCTTGGATTCCTTGAGCTTCTTGCGGGCGCCGTCGAAGTCGTCCCGCTCGACGCGCTCGTTCAGCGACTGGTAGTACTTGAGGTTCAGGCCCGGTGCGCCGCAGGCGAGCGCGGCGAGCGCGAGGGCGGCCACCGGGATGCGTACCATCCCCCGCCCGATCACGGCGCGAGCGAGCCGTGCTCCACGACCTTCTTGATCTTCTTGTCGCCGATCCAGACCTTCTCGGTGCTCTCCAGGTCGATGAGCGTCAGGTCGATCTGGTAGTAGACCGCGGCGAGCGAGCCCGCCTGGTCGATGGTCGAGTTGATCTCGCCCTTCAGCATGTAGTCGGCGCCGTGCTCCTTGGACGGCTCCTTGCGGGTCTCCTCGGAGGCGTGGACCGCCTGGTCGAAGCGCTCCTCGCGGACCTCGTCCCGCTCGCCGCGCGACGCGACGAACGTGGCGCGCCCGGAGTTGATGATCGCGCGCTGCAGGTCGTTGACGAACGTGCCGACGTTGATGTGCTCGAGGGTGCGGTTCCTGATCGTGCCCACGATGATGCGGGGCTTCCTGCCGCCCGACTTCGACGCGTAGTCCGCGATCCAGCGGCCCTTCAGCACGTTTTCGATCATCGACTCGGACACCATGCGCGAGTCCGTGTCGTTCCAGCGGCCCGAGAAGTCGGTCTGCGTGTTCGGGTCCACGCGCTTGACGTCCGGCATGCCCGAGCAGCCGGCCGCCGCGATCGCGACGGCGCCGAGCGCGGCGGAGATGACAACAACGGCGCGCATCACTTCGCCTCCCGCTTCGCTTCCTCGTCGCGAAGCTCGTTGAACACCTTGTCGGCATTCCCCTTGATGACGTCACGGGCCTTGGCCGAGATGTCGCCCATCCTGTCGAGCGCGGCCTTGAAGTCGTCCATGTTCAGGAACGCGAGCGCGAAGGCGTCGCCGGTCTCGTTCTCCCAGTAGTCGCGGATCTCGACGCCGGACAGGTGCCCGGCCGTGAAGGTCTTCAGCGCCTGCTCGACGTGCTGCTCCTCGCCCGCCTCGCGGTAGTCCGTCGTCGCGGCCTGGTAGGACTTGAACAGGGCCGCGGAGTAGGTGTCGAACAGCCGCTGGAGCCCGCCGCGCGCCCGCTCGGCCGCGGCGGTGCGCCGCATCGACGCGTCGTGGCGGATGCCGGACACCATGCCGAGCCCGCACAGGCCGGACCGCCCCTCGAAGTCGCACTTCCACCCGCCCGGGGCGCGGTTCGCCCAGGACGGAGCCTTCCCGCCCTTCAGCTCGTGGGTCTTGGGACCGCACGCAGACGCAAGGCCGAGGACCACCACGCACGCCACGCACGCCAGCGTTCTCACGACGCCCTCCGCGCTTCAACGACGGCGGCGAGTGTAGCGCGGGACCGGGGTCGTTGACAACGCTCGCGCGCGACGCGTAGGCTCGCGCGCCGGGAGGGGTCCGACATGAAGCGGGACGACGCGATCGCAGGCTGGACAAGGGACGAGGTCCGCGTCCTCGACACGCTCGATTCGCCGGGTCGCATCGGTGCGTTCCTGGACGAGGTCTCGTACAGCTCCGACCCGTTCTACCGCTGTCCGCGCCGCGTGCTCGCGGACCGCAAGGCGAACTGCGTGGACGGCGCGCTGTTCGCGGCAGCGTGCCTGCGCCGGATCGGCCACCGGCTTTTCGTGATGGAGATGACCGCGTACCGCGACGACGACCACTTCCTGGCGATCTTCAAGCGCGACGGGCACCTCGGCGCGGTCGCAAAGTCGAACTTCACGGGCCTGCGCTTCCGCGAGCCGATCCACCGCACCCTCCGCGAGCTGGTCGTGTCGTACTTCGCCGAGTACTACAACATGGAGTTCGACCGATCCCTTCGCGGCTACTCCCGGCCGATCGACCTGTCGGCGTACGACGGCATCGGCTGGACCACGCGCGACGAGGCGGCCGACGCGATCATCGACGGCGTGGTCGCGGCGCCGCACTACCCGCTCCTGAGCCCCGCCCAGGTCGCGGCGCTCACCCCGATCGACCGCCGCACCTACGACGCCGGCATGCTCGGCGTGAACCCGGACGGCGTGTACGATCCCGCGAAGCACTGAGGCACGCGCGGCCCGCAGATGCATCATCCGGTCGTGCACGGGGGGGATTCGAGGAGTGGCGCTGTTCTACGTCTGCGTCTCGCGCTTCTTCTCGCTTTGCCGCCCGTACACCCCGGCCGCGGACTGCGCCGGCGCCGCGGGCGAGGCCGGCGAGTGCGTGCGCCACGTCCGGCCCGGCGCGTGTCCCGCCCGGCGGGGCGAGGCGGTCAGTAGCACGACACCATTCCGCCGCAGTGCGGGTTGTCCTCGCAGGCCTCGCGGCACAGGCTCTGGCACGAGCCGCACCCGCTCCCATGGCACTCGGCAGTGCCGGAGCAGCCCTGGCACCGGAAGTGGACCACGCGGCCGCAGCCCGACGAGGTCGAGGGCGACGGCGAGGGATGCGACGGGCCGTCGTCGCCGGGCGACGACGCCTTGCACTGCGCGTTGCGGTCCCGGGGGCCGCAGTCCCCGCAGTCCGTGCCGATCGCGCAGATCGAGTAGTCGGAGCCGCTTCCGCAGTCGTCGCACGTCCCGTCGCCCGCGTAGCGACAGGTGTTGGAGCAGAGCTTGCCGTCGGCGTTCAGCGTGGCCGAGGCCACCTCGCCGGTCGAGACCTTCGTCCCGTCGCCGCCGCACGCCACCACCGCACCCGCCACGAACAGCACCGTCATGAGCTTCCTCATCGCACCCTCCATTCATTCAATCGCGGCCCGCCGGGCGTCGCGCCATTCGCGCCGTCCTTCGGCCGCCGTGAATTCCGGATTGCAGCCGCCGTGCCACGGACGCATCAACGCGATATCGGGGACTTGCGCGGCACCGCACCCTCGCCGATCGGAACACTGCTCCAGGTTGCCGGGTGCAACACCCCCCTGCAACAGGAGGCATGTTCCACCCCCTCGTCGGCGGCCCTCGGCGCATGAAACCGGCGGGGTGCCGCGTGGTACGGCGGGTGCGACGAAGTCGTGTCCGCTCATGTCGTCGAAAAAAAGCACGGCGTTGCGGGCTTCTTCGCCCGGGTCGGAGGAACCGCCGACCCCACCTCCGTGAACTTCTGCCAGCCCGCCCTGATGGTCTCGGTGCTCGATTCCCTCGGAAAGATCGGCGAAATCGCGCCGGAGGGGTCGAGGACGCGCTGATCGCGGGCCCCGGCAGGACGGCGCGCGGGGTTCGGTGTAACATTCGGGACTGCGGAACGGGGGCCGCGGGTCCGGAGGGTGGGCAATGCGTCTGGGCGTGCTCGCGTGCGTGCCCCTGGCGGCGCTCCTGTCGTGCGGGGGCGGGGGCGCGGGACCTTCTCCCGGCCAGGACATCGCCACCGGAGACGCGGCCAGCACCGACGGCGAAGCGGTCGGCTCCGACCCGTCCGCGCCCGGCGACCCCACGACCGAAGCCTCGGCGGACCCGGCCGCGGACGGCGTCGCGGATCTCGACGCGGACGCCGAGGCGACGCAGCCCGGGGCCCCGTGGACGGAGTGCGAGGCGAACGAGGACTGCCTGTCGGGCTTCTGCCTGTGGCACCTCGGACGCAAGGTCTGCACGCAAGCCTGCATGGAGTCGGAGTCGTGCCCCAAGGGATGGACCTGCGGCCAGGTCCTGAACACCGCGGGCGACGTCTTCTACGTCTGCGTCTCGCGCTTCTTCTCGCTCTGCCGCCCGTGCACCGCGGCCTCCGACTGCGCCGGCGCCGCGGGCGAGGCCGGCGAGTGCGTGCGCTACCTCCGGCCCGGCGCCGGCAGCACCGACTTCTTCTGCGGCGCGACGTGCGCCACCGAGGCCGACTGCCCGACCGGCTACGAGTGCCTCCAGGAGGTCGGCATCTCCGGAAAGGCGTCCTGGCAGTGCGTCTCGGCAACCCGCGAGTGCGTCTGCACGGAGGGCTACTCGACGCTTCTCCTCGCCTCCCACTGCACGCGGACGAACGGCTGGGGCACCTGCGAGGGTACGAGGCGTTGCGAGGACGGCGCCCTGACCGGCTGCTCCGCGGCCGAGCCCGCTCCCGAGACGTGCGACGGCGTGGACGAAGACTGCGACGGCGTCCCGGACGATGGCCTGCCGGGCTGCTGCGAGTGCGGCAACGGGAAGCCGGAGGACTACTGCGGCGCGCAGAAGAACCCCCTCGTCTGCCCGGAGGACTACCTGCAGG
>VGRB01000146.1 GCA_016875475.1 Deltaproteobacteria bacterium | reverse complement strand
CTCACTCCCCCTCGCCCAGCACCGCGAACGCCTCGTCGCGGTACCCCTCCATCCCCGGCTTTCCCAGCACCCCGTGGGCATAGCGCTTTCCGGCCTCCACGCCCGGCTGGTCGAACGGGTCGATCCCCCTCAGGTACCCGGCGACCGCGGTCTCGACCTCGAAGTGCGCGAACAGCGCCCCGACCGCGGCCTCGTCGAGGCGCGGCACGCGGATCCGCATCACCGGCCGCCCCGACTTCGCGAGCGCGGTCATCGTGCCCATGCGCAGCGCGTCGAACACGCGGCCGAGCGGCAGCCCCGCGAACTCCGCGAGGTCCGGGTCGAGCGCGGACAGGTCCGGGAGGGGCAGCTCCGGCGCGGGCCCGTCCACGGTCACGAACGTGAAGCACTTGTCCGCCGGCCCCTCCATGAAGAGCTGGAGCAGCGAGTGCTGGTCGGTCGATCCGATCGCGCGCACCGGGGTCTGGCCCGCGCCCGCCTTGCCGAGCGACTCCGCCCAGAGCTGGGAGAACCAGTCGCCGAGCGCCGCGAGCCGATCGCAGTAGGCCCAGAGCACGCGGATGCCCGCGCCGCCCGCGAGCAGGGCCTCGTGGATCGCGGCCGATAGCACGGACGGGTGACCGGCCCCGGGCGCGGCGCGGAGCGCGGCCAGGACCGCCTCGGCCGGGGCGAGCATCGCGCGCACGTCGCAGCCCGCGAGCGCCAGCGGGAACAGCCCGACCGGCGTCAGGACCGAGAACCTCCCCCCCACCCGGGGCGGCACGTCCAGCGCGACGCACCCGATCTTGTCGGCGATGCGCCGGACCGGGCCCTTCTCCGGGTCCGTGGTCATCACGACGCCGTCGCGGAGCCCCTCGTCCCCCCGCGCGGCGCGGATCCGGTCCGCGAACAGCGCGAACTGCGACAGGGTCTCGACCGTGTTCCCGGACTTCGTGACCACGTCGAGCAGGGTGTCGGCCGGGTCGAACCACGCGAGCGCGGCCGCGACCGACGCCGGGTCCACGTTCGCGAGCACGCGCACCTCGCGCGCCCCCGGCGCCGCGGGGATCGGCGCGAGCGCCGCCAGCGCCGCCTGCGCGCCGAGCCCGGACCCCCCGATCCCGAGGACCAGAACCTTGCGGAAGTGTCGAGGCACCGCGGCCGCCGCCGCGATCACGCGGTCCGCCGCGGCGACGTCGCCGGGCACCTCCAGGAAGCCCGCGCGCCCCCCCGCGTCCGCGATCAGCCTCGCCGCCGCGTCCGCCGCGCGACCTGCCTCCACCACCCCCGAGGCCGGACCGGCCAGCCGCGTGTCCAGCACGAACGGAAGTGCGCTCACCGACAATCCGGCCATGCCTCTTTCCTCGCATTCGTCGTTCGCCCCTGTCGTTCGGAATGGCGATCGACACGGCCCCTGGCTCTAGCAGAGCCCCCGATAAAATTCAACTTGACGCGCCAGACGAGGCGGCTATCATTGCGTCCGGTTTGAGGAGTCGGAGGAATCTTCCAATGACCAAGTCCGAGTTGATCGAGGCGGTCGCGAAGAAGAGTGACATCACCCTCGACCGCGCGGCCATCGTGGTCAACGCCGTGTTCGAGCAGATGATCGAGGCGATGAAGCGGGGGGAGCGGATCGAGGTCCGCAACTTCGGCAACTTCACCGTCAAGAAGTACGCCGGGTACGAGGGCCGCAACCCGAAGACCGGCGACATTTTCAAGGTCCCGCCGAAGCGGCTGCCTTTCTTCAAGGCCGGCCTCGGGCTGCGCGGCCTGATCAACGAGAAGAAGAAGCGCTGACCGGCGTTTTTCCCCTGACGCACCGCGCCATTCGGCCCCTCCGGGGATTGCTGTTCCCAGCTTGCGGCTAGAAGTACGGGTCCTCGTCCGGCGCCTTCTCGCGGCGCGGCGCGGCCTTGTCCGCCTCCTCGAACCGCGCCCAGGCGAAGCGGATCAGCGTCCCGGCGTACGAGGGGAACGGGGGGCAGCCCACGCCGGTATCCGCCAGCGCCGAGAGCGTGTTCATCGAGTTGAAGATCATCAGCCGGTCGAAGCACTCGATGAAGTGGCGCTGCGGGAGCAGGAAGTCCCCGAGGAACGGCACGCGGAACAGCAGCGGATAGACCCGCGACGGGATCGCGCCGCGCGGCCGCTTGCGGTGCGCCACGTCGGCCACGATCTCGAACACGCGGCGCGCGGGGAGCGGGTTCGGGTCGGTCAGGTGGAACGTCTTGCCGACCGCGGACGGCGAGCGCGCGATCACGTCCGCCGCCCGCACCACGAAGTCCGCCGGCACGAGGTTCAGCGGGAAGTAGCCCTCGCCGGGCAGCGGCAGGTGCAGGTCCACCGGGAACGACAGGAACGTCCGGATGAGCTGGTACGGCCCGTCCAGGCGGTCGATCTCGCCGGTCCGCGAATCGCCCACGATGACGGACGGACGCACGACCGAGATCGGCACGTCCTTCATCCGCGCGCGGAACATGCGCTCGGCCTCGAACTTCGTCCGCTCGTAGGTGTTCCTGAAGCGCTGGCCCGCCTCGAGGTCCTCCTCCAGGATCACCCCGGTCCGGTCGCCCGCGACGAACGCGGTGCTCCACAGCACGAGCCGCTCGAGGTTCGGCAGGTCCGCGGCCAGGTCCAGCACGTTCCGCGCGCCGTCCACGTTCACGCGCTCGACCAGCCCCTCCGTCACGCCCATGAAGTAGATGCTGGCGATGTGGTGGACGCGGCGGACCTCGCGCGCGAGGCGCTTCATCTCCTTGCCGGAAAGCCCCATGTCCAGGTTCAGCACGTCCCCGACCAGCACGTCCACCGCGGGGTTCAGCCCCTCGGCCCGGAGCGCGGCCAGGAAATCGCGCGCCGCGTCCGCGAACTTCGGCTGGGCCAGGAGCGCCACCCGATCCCCCCGCGTCGCAAGCTCGCGCACGAGCCGCTTCGCGGTGAACGCCGGGAACCCGGTCACGAGCGTCAGCTCTTCGGCCATTGACTCCCCTTCGCCCCGAGCCTGACGGCGAGCGCGATCGCGCGGCGCGCCAGATCCTCGATCGTCCCGTCGTTCACGATCACCTCGGTCGCCGCGGCCAGCCGCCGCTCGTCGCTCGCCTGCGCCGCGATCCGCGCCGCCGCGTCGGCCTCGGTCACCCCGCCGCGGGCCACCGCCCGGCCGAGCCGCACGTTCGCGCCTGCCGTCACGACGACGAGGCCGTCCAGCCCCTCGTGCAGTCCCGTCTCCACGAGCAGCGGGGCCTCGACCACCGCGACCCGGTGCCCCATCTCCGCGAGCACCGCGAGCCGCCGCCCGACCTCCCCGATCACGGCCCCGTGGGTCAGCGCCTCGAGCCTCGCGCGGCGCCCCGGGTCCGGCATCGCCACCGCCGCGAGCGCCGCACGGTCGATGTCGCCCTCCGGCCCCAGCACCGACGGCCCGAACTCGGCCACGATCCCGTCGTACGCCGCGCCCCCGCGCCGCGCCTGCTCCCGGGCGACCGCGTCCGCGTCGATCACCGGGATGCCGGCCGCGCGCAGCCGGCTCGCGACCTCGGACTTGCCCGCCGCGATCCCGCCGGTCAGTCCGAAGACCTTCATGTCGGGCGGCTTCCGGAGCATCGACGGCAGGATACGTCGGGGCGCGGAACGCGGTCAATCCCTGGGGGGCGCGGGGGCTTTCTTGTCCTTGGTGAACCCGGTCGCCAGCACCAGCACGACCACGCCGACCGTGATGCCGATGTCCGCGACGTTGTACCTCGGCCAGTGCATGTCCCCCCAGTACATGTGGATGAAGTCCACGACGTACCCGGGGTCGATGCGCTCCACGAGGTTGCCGATCGCGCCCCCGAGCACGCCGCCGAGCGCCACGAGCGGCACCCACGCGTCCGTCGGCGGCTTCACCAGGAGGAACGCGATCGCGAGGATGGCGACCACGGAAAGGGACAGGAAGATCAGGCGCCGCGTCGGCTGGTCCACGTCGGAGAGGATGCCCCAGGCGCCGAACGGGTTCTCGGCGTAGGAGAAGTCGAGATGGTCCGGAATCAGGACCACCTCGCGGTGCGACAGCAGGTACAGATCGCCGGCCGCGGCCGGGGCGCCGGGCGCCACGGAGCCGCCGCCCTTCGCGACCGGGAACAGCCCGGTCCGGATGGTGGCATCGACCTCCTCCGCCGACAGGTACGGCAGCTTGGACGCGAGCCACTCGCGGATCGTCACGTCCGAGAGCCGCGCGCCGACCGCCTTCCGCGCCTCCTGGAACCCGAGCCCCGGCTCCGAGCGCACGACCCACCGCTCGATCGCGAGGTGGTCCGTCCGGTCCACCCGCCGCGCGGGCCGCGCCAGGTCCCCGCCCGGGAACACGTGGAACGCGACCGCGTCGGCGACGGGCCCGTCGGACGGGAAGACCTTGTCCTCGGGCCGGAAGTCGGTGCCGCGCCGGACCTTGACGAGGGCGCCCGCGAGGTCCGCGTCCGCCATGCCCGGGAAGCGGCCCCGGACCGCGTCGCCGACCGTGCCGCCGGAGGGCGCGCCCTCGGCCGGGATCGGCAGCAGGTGATGATCGGTGGCCAGCGATTCCGATGCCCACTGCTTGGTCCACAGGTCGACCACGACCGTGACGAGCACGATCGCCACAACGACGGCGTGGCGGCGCAGGGCGGCCGGGGACGGCTTCATCCGGTTCCTCCCGTGGGGGCTGGCGCGGGCGCCGGAGCCGGCGCGGGGGCGGGCGCGGGGGCGGGCGCGGGGGCGGGCGCATCCCCTTCCGGCGCCGGCCTCCCCCCGGCCGGGACCGGTGCGGCGGCCCCGCCCTCGACCGCCGGGGCCGCCCCGTTCGGCGCGCCGGCCTTCGGGTCCTTCGGCAGCTCGGTCGGCATCCCCGGCGGGACCGCGGACGACGACGCGACGTCCGGGCGCGCGTAGTCGGCCGTGTCCGAGTACCAGAACAGCGGCAGGTACGGCGCGGCCTCGGTGTAGGTGGTCTGGTCGATGACGTTCATCTCCTGCCACAGCCGCTTCAGGATCCCGTCCATCCGCGCGACCCACCACTCGTTGAACTGCCGCTTGCGATAGACGTTGTACGCGTACCGCGGCGACGGCTTGGTCGCCATGATCCACGCGGCCTCGAGCGGACCGAGATCGCGAGGCTCCTTGTTGAAGTAGGCGGCGGCAGCGGCCTTGATCCCGTAGATGTGCCTCCCGAACTCCACGATGTTCAGGTACAGCTCGAGGATGCGCTCCTTCTCGACCTGCCGCTCCATGTCCCAGACGATGACCGCCTCTTCCAGCTTGCGGGAGAGCGTCTTCTCGCGCGACAGGTAGAGGTTCTTGACGAGCTGCTGCGAGATCGTGCTGCCGCCATAGACGTACCAGCCCTTGTCCAGGTTCATGCTGACGGCCCGCTTGATGAGCCCGATCTTGAACCCGTGGTGCCGGAAGAAGCCCATGTCCTCGGTCGCGAGCGCGGCCTGCTGAACCACCTCCGGGATCTCGTCGATCGCCACGTAGTCGCGCATCGCCGGCCCGACCAGGATCGGCTCGTCCTTGTCCTCCTCGACCACGCGGTGGATGAAGCGCCGGTTCAGGACCTCGACGTCGACAAGCGGCCCGAGCGTCAACGGGACGCACTCCTCCAGGTCCGCGTCGACCGGAAGCTTCGCGCCGTAGAGGTCCTTGAAATCGACGGCCGTCCGCACCTCGAACGACATCTGCCCGTCGAACACCGCGCCCTGGAGCCGCGGGACCATCACGGGGGGGATCGCGCTCGCGACCGCGCCGCACGACTGCTTCGGGATCGTGAAGCGCGCCTTCACCTTCGGCTGCTTCCCGAACCGCTGCAGGTCGAGGTCGAGCTGGAACCGCGCGAGCCCCACCGAGATCGGATCCACGGTCAGGTGGACCGTCTCCTTCGGCAGGTCCACGGTCGCCGCGAGGTCCATCTGGAACGCGAGGTCGGTCAGGGGCGCGAGGCAGATCTTGGTCCAGAAGTAGTCGAGCCCGCTGCCCTCGACGCGGCCCTTGACGTCGTAGGTCCGGCCGTCCCCGCGCACCGACAGCGTCGCGTCGATCCGGCCGTCGTCCCACGGCAGCACGCGCGGGTGCAGCCCGGACAGCACGGCCCGCAGCAGCGGACCCGCGACCTCGACGTCGGCGGACGACACCACGAGGCCGGGGCTCAGGCGGCCGTCGAGCTTCACGCGCGACCGGCCGACCGCGTTCAGGTCCAGGCTGCCCGCGAGGCGCACCAGGTAGTCGTTCCCGTCCGGCGCGCGGCCCACGTCGAGGTCGATCCCCGACCCGTTCAGGGTCCCGAACGGGCCGGCGGGCGGCGTCACCCGGAACGACACGCCGCGGACCGCGACCCCGGCCAGGGCGGACGGGTGCGGCTTCAGCGCGCGGATCCCGCCGGGGGGCAGGTTCAGGTCCACGCGGACCTCCGCCGCCGAGAACGGCCCGCCCTTCGTGCCGGCCAGCTTCTCCGGCAGGGGCAGCAGGGCCAGGAACGGCGTGGAATCCGCCACGGCCACGCCGCGCACGCCCGCGGACACGCGCCCCGCCTTCGGGTCGTACTCCGCGGACAGCGACGCCAGCGCGACCGAGGTCGGGGCCGCGTCGCCGAGCACGCGCAGCGGATCGACCGGCGAGTCGAACTCCACGCTCGCGTAGGCGCCGCCCGCCTTGTACGTGGCCACCCCCGACATCCGCACCGGCTTCGCGGACAGGCCCGCGGCGTTGCCGCCGAACGAGGTCTCGATCGCGCCGTCGTCCCCGCGCCGCAGCTCGACGTCGAGGTCCGAGAACGCGGCGATCGGGTCGTTCGAGCCGACGGGCACGAACTGCACCATGGCGTGCGTCAGGTCGACGTCCGGGACGAAGGTGCCCTTGTCACCCGCCGGCGCGTCGCCACCCGCGCCCCTGCGCGCCTCGCGCCACCGCTTGAGGCCGGCCGCCAGGTCCTCGAGGTCGGGCGCGCGCGCGTCGCGCACCTGCACGGTCAGCCTGAGCCCGTCGACGCGGACCCGGCTCGGCGTGCGGCGGCCCAGGACCGCGTCCCAGATCGAGAAGCCCAGGCGCACCTTCGGCACGATCAGCGTCGGCTGCTGCCCCTCGGCCTTGGCCGGGATCTGGAGGCGCTCGAGCACGACCTCCTCGGTCAGCGACCGGGAGATCCCGCCGAGCGAGACCTTGCGCCCGAGGGACTCCGAGAGTTCGCCCAGGCGCCGCTCCATCTCCGCCCGGGCCGCGCGGATCACCAGGGGCTGGACCACGCCGTAGAACAGGCCCGCGCCGACCACGAGGGCCGCGCCGGCCACGATCAGGAGGAGCCTCCAGTGCCGGAGCACGCGCTTCCACAACGGCAGGAGCTTCGCGGGAGGCCCGATCGGCGGCATTCCCGGCGGCATTCCCGAAGGATCCATGCGCTTCTCCGCGCCCGGGACGCCCGTCCCGAGGCCGGGGGAGTTTAGCACAGGCGGGAGAGGCTGCCCCCTGCCCGCCCGTCCCGTTCGGTTTCGGGCGGCCCGCGGCGAAGCCACGCCGCGGGCCGAGGGCGGGCAGGGGGCTTCGGACGTCGCGGGCTCGGGCTCGGGCTCGGGTTCGGGGACGGTATAAACCCCCCGGGTTTCCGAGCCGATACACCAATCACTTTTGACCGGGCGCCGGGTCGGCTCGCCAGTACCCCCTTCGGCGGACGCGACCTCGACGCCCACCGTGTTCGAAGGCTCGCGGCAGAGGAAGGGACGGAGGCTCGCGGAAGCCGACAAGACCCCCTCGTTTGTCCACTTGGGCGGCTTGACAATGGGGGGTTTTGGGGGCTACCCTTCGGTTCGAAGGGGGTTCTTGGCGGAGAGGGTACTGCCCCGCCCGACCACGTAAGTGGCAAGGAGGCACGCCATGTCTCGCACCATGCACTCCCTTTCCGTCCTCTCCGTCCTCCTCGCGGGCGCGCTCGCGGCATGCGGCGCGGGGGCAGGAGCGGACGAGACCGGGGTCGCCGGCGAGACCAGCGCCTGCGTGCCCACGCCGACCCCGGAGCCGTGCGAGGACGTTCCGGACCTCGGGTGCTGCGAGGGCAGCCTCCTGAAGTTCTGCAAGGACGGCAAGGTCCAGGTCGCCGAATGCTCCCGGTGAGGGGAGGCGTGCGGCTGGGCCCACGGCGGTCACGTGTGGTGCGGCAAGCACGTCGAGCCGCTCGACCCGGACGGCCTGCCCGTCGCCTGCGGCGTGTGCGTCCCTTACTGCGCCCCGGGCACCTGCGGCTGGGACGGCTGCGGCCACCGGTGCGGCTGCGCCGACGGCACGAAGTGCGACGAGGGCTCGAAGAAGTGCGAGCCGGCCTGCCCGACGACCTGCCCGCCGGGTCACCACGTCGAGGACTGCGAGTGCGTCGATGACCCCGATCCGGACGAGCCGGACGTGATCGAGGACACGGACGACGCGGACGAGGAGGACGACGACGTCGTCGAGGACACGGACGACGACGACGGCGACGAGCCGGACGACTGCGATCAGCCGGACGACGCTGACGACGAGGACGACGGCGACGAGGACGACTGCCCGGTGTGCGACTGCGACGAGCCGCCGCCCCCGCCGGAGTGCACCCCGGTGTCGAGCGAGTGCTGGGCCGGCTCGGTCGGCGCGGCGGGCCTCTCGCCGGCGCACCCGCACGCCTCCGCCGTCGGCGGCGCGATCGACTTCAGCGTGTGGGCGTTCGAGAACTACGGCGTGAAGGACCCCGAGGACCCGCCGTTCGCCTCCCCGGACGTGGCCGGGCGCGTGGCGGCCGGGAACGCGATCGTCTTCCGGAACTTCAACGTCGCCACGTTCAAGTGGCCGTCGCAGCACCTCGGAGACCCGGACCTCGCGATCGCGGCGGGCGGCTCGCTGGACCTGAAGTGGGGCACCGTGCACGGCGCGGCCTACACGGACGGGACGTGGAAGGTCGAGGGCGTGGACATCCAGAAGGGCGGCGTCCCGGCGGTCGGGACCGGCCTCGACTGGGAGTGGGAGCGCTGCGCCATCGAGGCCGCGACGATCGGCCTCGACGTCCCCGACACGATCCTGCCCGACGGCGAGGTCCCGGCGGGCGAGTACCGCGTGTCCGCGGCCGTGCTGCACAACCGGACCGACCCGCTGGTGTTCAAGGGCGGTCCGACCACGGTCTTCGTGACCCCCGACGAGGTGCCCGCCGGGGGGCCCGGCCAGCTCCCGGCGTGGACCGGCACCGCCTGCATCCCGGGCGTGCCGTCGCCCGAGGGCGTGGCGGTCACGAGCTTCAACATCTCGATGTTCGCCATGTAGGCGGACCACCCGGAACAGATCCTGTGGGTGTTCCCGTACTCGCGGTGGCTGGTCGTCGAGGCGATCCCGTTCAAGGGCACGATCCTGGCGCCGTTCGCCGACGTCCTGTTCACGAACGGCAACCTGACCGGGACGATCGTCGCGAAGAACCTGCTCTGCAGCGGCGAGATCCACGCGGTCTGCGACAACTGCGGCGCCAAGGGGAACTGCTGCGGGACCGATGCGGACTGCTGCGGCGCGATGACCTGCCTCGACGGCCGGTGCCACGCGGACGACCAGGGCGAGGGAGGCGAGGACCCGGGCTGCGGCGGCGCGGAGTGCTGCGGGCAGTTCAACGTGCCCTGCAAGGCCGACTGGGAGTGCTGCCCCGGCCTGTCCTGCATGTGGGACCAGGCCGCCGGCATCTCGTATTGCAGGGTCGACGAGTGCAAGTGCGACTGCGGGTGGTGACCCGGAGGACGGCGGGCACGGGGACGGGCACGGGGGGCGGGCTCGGGCTGGGGCTCGGGCTCGGGTTCGGGTTGCGGGAGGGGGTCGCATGATGCGGGTCGGCAAGGACGTCCGGCGCCTGCTGGACGATCTCGGGCTGCACGGATTCCCGTACAGGGAGTATCACAAGGAAGCCGAGGCGGTCCGGGCGTCGGCCCGCTGGCACGTCATCGTCGAGACGAACCGGGCCCTGCGCGAGGGCGCGCCCGAGCCCGCACTTCAGAAGCCCGTTCAGAAGGCGACCGGGGAACTGGTGGTCCGGGGGGGGACCCGGGACCCCGTCAGGCTCCGGCAGTGGTTCAAGCCGGAGACGACCCGCTAGCGTTTCCGCCACCGAGGGAGATCGAAGATGAAGACCGTCGTCCTCTTCTCGCTGAAGGGCGGAACCGGACGGACCACCATCGCCTGCAACCTGGGCGCCGAGATGCAGAAGGCCGGCTACCGTTGCATGGTCGTCGACGCGGACCCGCAGAACGCGGTGGGCCTGCACCTCTCCATGCAGGTCAAGGAGCGGTTCGGCGTGGCGCGGCCCGGCGTTTCGGCGGCGGACTTCGCCACGTACCGGCGGCGGAACCCGTCGCCCGTGATGCACGTGCCGTTCGGCCAGTGCACGCCGGACGAGCTGTCCGAGATGGAGGCGCTGTTCGCGGCGGACGAGCGGTGGCTGTTCGGACGCGTGAACCCGCTGATCCCGGCGGACACGGACCTCCTGATCGTCGACCTGCCCGCGGGGAGGCTCCGGTGGGTCCAGGGGCTCCTCGCGTCCGCGGACCTGGTCCTGAACGTCATGCTCCCGGACGCCCCGTCGTACGCGACGCTGCCGGCGACCGAGGACCTGCTCCTGCGGATCAACCCGACCGGCGTGTTCGCGTTCGTGGTCAACCAGATGGACTCGGGCCGGCAGCTCTCGACCGACGTGCTGGCCGCCATGGGCGCGCTCGCGGGCGATCGGCTGGCGCCGGTATCGCGTGACCGAGCACCTGAACGTCGGCGGGGAGATCCAGGCGCACTACGCGCCGTACTACCAGGAATACGTCGGGGGCGTCTTCGTGGGCTACGGGTTCCGGCCGGAAGGCGGGCCCGGCCCGGCCTCGATCCCGAGGCTCTGAGGAAACCGTGGGCGGCGGCTCCGAGGAAATCGTGGACGGCGTGCGGGAGAGGCTCGGGCGCGAGTTCGCCGGCGGGGCGGCGGAGCGCGTCAGGCAGGCGCGCTCGCTGCTGCCGCGGCTGGTCGCGGCCCACGGAGGCGCGGCCGCGGCCCAGGGAGGCGCTCCCGCGGCCCACGGAGGCGCGGCCGTGCCCCGGCGCGAGGTCGTACCGGGCGTGCGGGCCCACCTGGCGTGGCTCGCGCGTTGGGCCCCGGCGTACGGGTACGGGGGGGTCGGATCGGCCGCGGCGCGCTGCGACGGGGACCTGACCCGCGCGTGCCTGTTCCGCGACCGCCCCTCGCGGGAGGACGCTGACCGCCTCGACGCGGCGCTCGCGCGCATGTCGGCGGACCTGGCGGCGCCCGGGGACGGCGTCGGGATCCTGGTCGTCGCGCCGCGTGCCCCGGAGTGGATCGCCGGCTGCCGCCACGTGCCGGACGCGGGCGCGCTGGCCGCGGCGCTGTCCGAGCGCGCCTGGGTCGCGGTGCTCGCGGACGTCCGCGCGGGCGTCGGCCCGGTCGCCTCCGCGATCGCGGCCGCGCGGGACCTGGCCGGGAGCCGGTTCCCGGTCGTCGTCGCCTGCGGCAGCACGCCGTCGGCGGTGGAGCGGATGAGGCTCGAGGTCCTGGGCAACCGCGCGTTCCTGCCGGTCCCGCCGCCCGGCGAGGACGTGGCGCGCGCCGTGTGGGAGGCGGTCCGGCAGGACGTCGCGACGCGCGGGGTCGCGTTCGTGCTGGACGGGACCGGCGTCGGCGCCGCGGCCGAGGCCGGACGCGCCGTCGCGGCGGCCGGGTACCTGACCCGGTCGTTCGGGTCGCAGGACGCGCTGCTGGCGCGCTGGCTGGAGGAGGTCCCCGACGTGGTCCTCGTGTCGGCGGCCGGGGGCGACCCGCGCGGCCTGGCCGCGGCCGCGGACCTCCGCGCGGACCCGCACACCGGGCCCGTGTCCGTGCTGGTCCTGACCGACCGGCACGACCGCGAGTCGCGGGACGCGATCGCCGAGACCGGCGCGGACGGCTGGATCGCGCTGCCGGTCGTGCCGGAGGAGCTGGATCGGAGGATCCGGGACGCCCTGGACCGCCGGCGATGGCTGTGCGGGCGGCCCC
>VGRB01000145.1 GCA_016875475.1 Deltaproteobacteria bacterium | reverse complement strand
GGGGAGTCGCATGTCAGGGGGACGCCCCGCCTTCCCAGGAGTCTGCCTCCGAACGGCGTCGATGCCGCCCCCGGCTCCAATCGCGACCGAGAGACCTCTCCCCACCGCGTCCGACAGGAACTGGAGAGCGCTGACGATATTGGACTTCCCGGCGCCGTTCTTGCCGACAAGAACCGTCACATCACCGATGTCCAGAGTGATGTTCTCGATCGACTTGAAGTTCTCGACGTGCAGCTTCGTCAGCCGGAGTCTCGGGGCCGCACTCACGCCATTCCTCCGCAATTGAGCAGGATTGTAGCACGCCTCGGATGCGGGCCCGTCACGGCGTCGCGATGCGCGGTCGCCAGATCACGTTGGCGTGGGGGTCGGGCTGCCACGCGGGCAGGGACGACGCGAGGTCGCGGGTCCGGACGACCGCGCCGAACGTGGGATCGAGCACGAGGTCCCAGGCGCGGTTCGCGGTCGTCGCGACCTCGACGAACGCGTGGTGGCGGCCCATGACGCGGCCGCGTCGGTAGCGGCAGCGGACGTTCGCCTCCTGGAGCGCGCACGCGAGCACGGCGGACGCGTGGCGGCAGCACCCCCCCTCGGCGAGGAACCCGGAGAGGACCATGGTGACGCCCGCCGGGACCAGAGGCTCGACCACGCGCATGCTGCCGCGGACCATCGAGTAGACCGCCTCGGCGCGCGCCGCCGCGTCGCGGCCCGGGTCGGGGTCCCAGTGGAGGCGCCGGGCTTCCGCGAGCAGGTCGAGCATGGCCGGCGACGCCTTGTCCACGACCAGCTTCTCGCGGCCGTACGTGCGCTCGCGGCCGAGCACGAACCCGTGGCCCGGCAGGTAGTCGCCGCACTGGAGGCGCGTCACGTCGTACAGCTCCTCGTAGGTCTCCGGGACCTTGCGCGGGTGCCAGGGGTGCAGGGCCATCTCGGCCGCCGCCCACAGCTCGACCACGGTGCGCGCGACGATCGGGGACTCGCGGAAGCGGGGGGCGAGGGCGGCGTCCACGCTGCGCTGCACGGCATCGCGGTCCCGGAGCGCGAGGCGGAGGAACGCCACGACGCCGACGCCGGGGAGGACGTCCCGGCACAGGAGCGAGAGCAGCTCGCCGACCCTGGCCTCCGCGCCCGGGTCGCGCGCGGGCCGGGGAGGTGCCGCGCGCGCGAACAGCCTGAGGAGCCGGTCCAGCAGACGGTCGAGCAACCGGCGGGGCATGCCTGGCCTCCCGGACCGGAACTTGCGGGCATCCGCCCGAGCGCGCGATCGTTCCTACTCCTTCTCGAACCCGTGGCTTTCGAACTTCAGCGCACGGCTGTTTTCGGTGACCGTGCGAACGACGTGCTCGGGCACGCCGCCCGCGACCCCCGCGTCGATCTCCAGGGTGACCTTGACGCTCGCGCCCAGCAGGCCCGTGAGGTGAGAGATCACCTCGTCCGCCACCCGGCTCGCGTCCCTGCCCGCCCGCGTGGCGTCCAGCACGACCGTCCCGTGAAACCGCTTCGGCGGAGGCTCGACGGCCGGCGGGACCGGCTTCTCGCCGCCGGTGCCCTTGCCGGCATCGCCCCCTGCGGTGCCCGCATCCGTGCCGCTGCCCGCATCCGTGCCGCTGCCCGCGTGCGAGCCGTCACCTTCATCGGCCCCCGCGCCGGTGCCGGTCGCCGGCCCCCCCACGGCCCCCTTGGCCTTCTGTTCCGCGTCGAGTTGCGCCCGGACCCCATCGGGCTTCACCAGCAGGCCGGGGGCGTCCGCATCGGGGATGGGCACGTGCCGTCCGAACTGCAGGCCCCTGTACCGGGAAGCGGCCTCGTCGAAACTGTCGGCGAACCCGAAGGAGTCCTTGTCCCAGGTCAGAAGACCCAGGCCGCCGCGAACCGCCTCGAGGAGCACGGTCGAATCCCTGAGGCGCGGCAGGTAGATGTAGCGCGCGAAGTCCTCCACGATCTGTCTGACGGCCACGTGGTCCCCGCGCCACAGAGGCACCCTGTCCATCTCCATCCGGAGCCGCGACGGCCCCAGGCTCGTGAGCAGCTGCTCGTCGTTTCTCAGCTTCCTGCTCGCCCGCACCGCGAGCGCATCCTGGCCCGTGAGCCGGATTTTTTGCCACTCGACCGGACCCTGCGGGGCGGCCTGGGTGGGAAGGACGAGCCACTGGTATGCCTCGGGCAGCCGGGCCGCGACCGCGCCGTCCGCCGCCCCCCGCTGGGTCTCGGCCTGCGCCACCTGGTGGGGCGACAGGTCGAGCGGTTTCTGCTCGTCCACGATCGAGTTCCAGGCAAGATACCGGCGGATCGACTCGTCCAGGTCTTGCAACCGCGTCTTGTCCACCGCGAGGAACACGAGCGCATTCCGGTAGATGCGCGGCGCGCTGCCCCGGGTTTCGAGGATCGCCCTCGCCGCGGCCTCCGCCGCGCTGTCCGGCTCCCTGCTGTAGGGGTGGTCGATCCCCAGCACCACGAGCCGGGCGTCCATGTCGTCGGGCACGTCCTGGCCCGAGCGCGGCAGCGGGTGGACGCGGCTGAAGTCCCCCATCCGGCGAAGGTCCGCACGCAGCCGCCGGTCGAGCTCCTGGACGACCTTGTCCGGGTCGCGCTTGAACTGCTCCGCCCGGTCCTCGGCCAGCTTCGTGACCGTCGGCTGCGTCGAGTACCAGTAGCGCGGCCCGTCCTGGTACAGGTAGGTGGCGGCCCCGGCCAGCCGTCGGAGCGCGTCGCCGAATACCGCCGGCGACTCGCCCGGCACGACGCAGCCGAGCTTGACGCGACGGTCCTCGATCCCCCGGTTCGCGGCGGTCGGCGTCGGCGCCGAGCCCAGGTAGATGGTTCGCGCCACGCGGCGGCAGGCCGCGAGCTTGCCGAGGTTCGGCACCTCGCCGTCCAGGCGCAGCGGGAGCGAAGTGACGCCATCGACGTCCTTCTCGATGACCGGGACCCAGTTGTCCGACAGGTATCGGGTCAGCTCGAACTGCACGCGCGGGTCGTCGATGGACAGGTTCGCCGGCATGATGAGCGGGTTGCGGTCGCCCTTCTCCCACAGGCTGTGGATGACCGCGGCCATCAGCCGGAGCACCCCGCGTGTGCGCTGGAATCTCAGGAGCGTGGACCAGTCGGTGTACAGGCGGTCGAACACCTCGGGGTGGATCGGATACGCGGACCTCATCCGCTTCTCGTAGTCGGGATCGCGGCACTCCAGCGGGAACTCCTGGTGCTGCGTCCTGTAGAGGTCGTAGAACTCGCGCGCCACCGTGTCGCGTGCAACGAACTGGGCGGCATCCACCAGCGGCTCGAACAACCGCCGCCGCACGATCTCGAAACCCTCCTCGGCACTCGCCGGCCGCCACGAGGACTCGATGCGCCCGATGACGTTGCGAAGCCGGTCCAGGGCCTCCCGCCCCCTCTGCCCCCCGACCTCCGCGTCCTCGGCACGGGTGTGCGGCGAGCCCGCGGTGTCCGAGGCGGGCAGGCTGACGACCAGCATGCACGCCTTGGCGAGCTTGGCCGACTCCGTCAGGGCCTGGGCGAACGTGAACTGCGTCTCGAAGCTTCCCGCGGGCAGGTCGCTGTCGTCGTGAAGCTGGCGGGCGTAGGCCACCCACTCGTCCACGAGGACCAGGCAGGGCCCGTGCTCGTTGAACAGCTCCCTGAGCACGTCGCCGGGGCTCGTCGCCTTCTCGTCGTCGGCACGCACCCGCTCGAAGGCGCTCCGCCCGCCGAGCTGCCAGGCCAGCTCTCCCCACAACGTCCGGACGACGGTGCCGTCGGGCTTGGTCACCGGATTGCCGGGCGAGATCTTGTTGCCCACCAGAACGACCCGCCTGGCCTTCGGAAGGTCCTTCGACCCGGCTTCGCCGAGCACCCCGTCCGCGCCGAGCAACTCGCCCGCGGCGGCGCCCGAGAAGAGGTGGTACAGCGCCAGCATCGAGTGGGTCTTGCCCCCGCCGAAATTGGTCTGGAGCTGCACCACGGGGTCCCCCCCGGTCCCGGCCATGCGCCGGACCGCACCGACGAGCAGCCGCTTCAGGCTGTCCGTCAAGTAGGTGCGGCGGAAGAACTCCCCCGGATCCCTGTACTCGTCGGTCCCTTCGCCGAGGTGGACCTGCCACAGGTCCGCCGCGAACTCGGCCTGCTGGTAGCGGCCGCTGGCGACGTCCCTGTGCGGGGTGATGACTTCGCGCCAGGGCTTCAGGCCCGGCGACGCCTGGCTCTCGACGGCCGTGCCGGCGCTCCGGCGCTTCTCGGTGCGCACCTGCTCGTCGAAGCGGACGCGCAGCAGCTCCATCTTCATCCGCTCCAGGTCTTGGGACTCCGGCGCCGACACCGCCGCCAGCAGCCGGCCCGCGGAGTCGAGGGCCCGGTACGCGTCGTCGCTCGAGAAGGCGTGCTGGTGCGCCCACTTCCTGCGCACCTCGCGAAGCTCGCTCACCAGGGTCCGCTCCCCCTGGCCGAGCGTCCGCCGGAACACGTCGTTCCAGGCGTCCCACATGAGCTTGAGCAGGGCTGCGGCGTCCCACTCCCGGACGGGCTTCCCGGCCAGCAGTCGGTCTTCCCCGAGCAGCCGTGCGGCCTCGGCGCCGGCCTCGTCGCCGTGCGCGCTTCGCAGCTCGCGCTCCACGAACGGCGCGAGCCCCGCCTTGAGCAGCTCCATCGCCTTGTCCACGCGCTCGTGGTTCGTGATCGCCATCAGTTTCCCCCTTCCCCCCCCGCGACCTGGCCGAACTGCACCGCCAGCTGCTCGACCGCGTCCATGAACGCCCGGAAGCTGCCGGAGCGGTTCTGGTCGCGCCGCGCGACCGCGGCCACCCGCCGGGCACCGGAGACCTTCTGGAACTCCGGCACCAGCTCCTGAAGGGCCCGGGCCGGGCGGACGACCGTGTCCGGATCGCGGAACCGCTCCTTCCCGGCCAGGTCGCGCAACAGCCCGTCCCCGAAGGCATCCGCCAGCGCCGAAGCATCCCCCAGGTACCACGCCTCCAGTTCCTGGCAGGCAAGGCGGACCACCGCGTCCCCCCGGCGTCCCTCGTTGCACAGGGCCACGAGCTTCGCCTTGAGCGCGCGACAGTCCCCGTTGTCGTTGTCCCTGACCACGACGAACCGGACTCCCGGCTCCCTCCACGCCCGCAGCTTGCGCGGGATGCTGTTCTCGAGGTCCTGCCTGCCCTCGTGCGGGACGCAGAGGAAGGACAGGCCGGGAAAGAAGCGCGGGAGCACGCCGTCGAGGAACACCTTGATCGAACGCTCTTCCACCAGGAAGACGATCCGGCTCATCGCAGTTCCGCCCCCTCGAACAACCCCTGCCTCCAGAGCGCACCGGGCAGGTCGCCCTCGTCCACCAGGCGCCGCAGCATCTCGCTGTCCGAGGCGCGCCGGACCGTCGAGAAGCCCCCCTTCTTCACGAGCCAGTAGATCTCGTCGAGGCTCGTCGCGTTGAGGAACTCGGGGGAATGGGTCGAGACGAACACCTGCCCTCCCCGCCGGGCGTAGTCGCGGAACTCCTCCACCAGCTCGTGGAGCAGCTCCGGGTAGAGCTGGTTCTCCGGCTCCTCGATGGCGAGCAGCGGGTGGGGGTTCGGGTCGTACAGGAGGACGAGGTACGAGAACATCTTGATGGTGCCGTCGGACACGTAGCGCGCGACGAACGGGTCCCTGAAGCTCCCGTCCCGGAAGCGCAGCGCCAGGCGCCCGTCCTCGGTCGGCCTCGCCTCCACGGCTTCGACGCCCGGCACGCGCCGCCGCATCGCGTCGAGCACGCTCTCGAACCGGTCGCGGTGGCGCTCGTACAGGTAGTGAGCGACCTGGGCCACGTTCTCGCCGTGGGTGGACAGGTGCTCGGCGTAGCCCGCCTCCGCGCTCGTCCGGGCGTCGCCGATGTGGAAGTCCGAGATGTGCCATCCCTCGATCAGACTGCGCAGCTCCGCGACCAGCCGGTAGTCCTTGAACTGGCCCAGGCCCTTGATCGCGAGCACGCTCGGGTCGTCCAGCGAGTGCGCCGAGCGCTCCGGCTCCACCCCGTCCTGCGCGTACTTCGCCTCGTTCGTGATCGCCGTGCCCTCGCCCCGCGAGAAGTCGATGAAGTGCCACGGCTGACCGTGCGGATCATCACGGAATCGCAGGACTTCACGCTCTACGACCGGCCTGCCGCCGTCGCTCGCGACCTCGACCCGGTACGTCGCCCTGCGACCCCCCGTCTCCACGAACGTCAACGCGATCGCGATCGGCCCGTCCTCGCCACGGCTGACCAGCTCCCGGAACCCGCCCCGCCGGGCCACCGCAGCCGCGACGTTCTGCTGCAACGATTCCCGCAGGAACGAGAGCGCGTCGAAGAGCGTGGACTTCCCCGAGCCGTTCGGGCCCACGACCACGGCCATGCGCGGCAGTGCGGCCCACTCCGCGGCTCGGAACAGCCGGTAGTTCTCCAGTTGCAGCGACTCGATCTGCATGGCCTACTCCTGCGACCCTCCGAACAGCACGCCATGCGCCGCGGGCGCATTCGCGCGCGCGAGCCGCGCGACCTCCGACCAGCCCAGGCCGAGCGCGTTGTACGCCTGGGCCTCCTGGGACCGCTTCTTCCGCTCGCACACGTCGAAGAGGCGGAAGGCCAGGTCGCGCGCGACCTCCCCCTGCGACCCGAGCTTGCGCAGCAGCGCCGCCGTGGCCTCGTCCCCCGCCTTCTCGTGGTAGTACACCCGCAGCAGGTGGCCCGCCATGATCGTCTTGCCGGCACCGGGGTCGTCGGCCAGCAGGAAGCGCAAGGGCTGGCGGGGGAGCATGGACTCGTAGACCGCCGTGATCTGGTGCGGGAGGGGGTCAACCAGCGACGTGTGGACCGCCAGGACCGGGTCGAAGAGGTGGGCGAGGCGGATGCGGTGCGCCTCCGAAACGAGCCGGAAAAGCGTACCGTCGCCGTCGAAGCTCCAGGGCCGCCCCTGCTCGACGACCTCGAGCCGAGGCTCGTCGTGGCGGTAGAGCAACTGGTTGGCCACCCGGCCGCCCGGGTCCTTGTAGGTCAGCTCGAGCGCCTCGGACCCGAACCACTGGACCCCGGCAACGGTGACCGCGCAGTCCGGCAGGATCCCGCGGAGCACGGTCTTGGGCTGGAGGTCCTCGAGCCTGCTCACTGTCCGCGAACCTCCGCGTCAGCCGCGGCTCGCGTCGGCAATGCCACCCCGCGCGGCACGTCGAACGCAGGCGGTCGAAGCGAGCAGGCCGAGTATAGAAGTGGCGGGATTCCCGGGCAAGGAGCAACAGCGGGGGCCGATCAGCGCCTGGGAACTCAGATCCGGGCGACACCCAGGAAGATCGCGTGCAGCGACGAGACGAGGACCAGGAACAACGCGCGCGAGGCGTCGGGGCCGAGGCCGGGCAGGCGGTACTCGACGAACCGGCCCCTGCACGGGCGGACGCAGTCGCCGCAGAGCGTGCAGGACGGACCCGGACGGCCCGACCGGACGTGCTCGGGCCGGAGCGCGTCGTAGCGGCAGACCACCGCGCACGAACCGCAGCCGTCGCAGCCGGGCGCAAGGCGCATCCGCCAGGGCGACAGGGCGCGGCCGAGCAGGGTCGCGACCAGCCCTACCGGGCACCACGTCGTGCAGTGGTCCATGCGGCGGGTGCGGCGGGACGAGGCGATCATCACGATCACCCCCCCGATCCCGAACGCGGCGGCGAGGCCGGTGGCGAGCGCGGGGGGGGCGCCGCCGAGGCGCAGGACGAGCGCCGTCGCGACCACCGCCGCCGCGATGCCCGCCTGCGCGAACGGGCGGCGGCGCGGCGCGGGGAAGGGACGCCGCCCGGTGCGCCCGACCCCCCCGATCGCCGCGAAGCCGTCCCACGCGCCGAGGTAGCACAGGTGGCTGCACCACGCGGGGCCGACCAGGACCACGGTCGCGAGGAACAGGATCGGCATGAACAGGCCCTCGCCGCCGCGCCAGATCGGGCCGGCCACGATCAGCGCCGGGACCGGCAGGTGAAGGTCGCCCGTCATGAGGCACTCGCCGACGCCCGCGAGCCCGATGACGAGCTGGCCGAAGAAGACGGCCGAGAACAGGGTCCAGGCCCGGCGTCGCCATCTCCCGGACCGACGCGGGTCCAGCATCCTGCGCGCGAGCACGGCCGCCCAGATCGCGAGCGCCGCGGCCTCGACCCAGCCCGCGCCGGGCACGAAGCGCTCGGCGAGGAGCATGGGCCGGGCCACGGCCGCCTGGATCGCGAAGAGGCTCCCCGCGGTCAGGAGGAAGGCGGCGGCTGGGACCGCGCGGGTCATCGCCGACGCTACCCGCGGATCATGGTGAGGAGCATCTTGAAGCGCTCGCGCGCGTCCACGGCGTGCGGGACGTTCGCGGGCATCCGGACCATCTCGCCCGGGCCCGCGACGACCTTCCTGCCGCCGATCGTCAGCTCGACGCGGCCCGCGAGCACGTGCACCAGGGCGTCGTAGGGCGCCTGGTGCTCGGACAGGCCCTGGCCCGCGTCGAACGCGAACAGCGTGACCGTGCCCGCCGGGCTCTGCGCGAGCGTCCGGCTGACCACGGACCCGGCCGCCCAGTCGACGAGCGTCTCGAGCCGCGCCGCCTCGGAGGGCGGCAATCCCCTGGTCGCTTCCATGTCAGTTCACCTCAACCGCCGGCCGCGGGGCCTTGACCTCCGGGGACCGAGCGTACCAGAGCCGGGCCGGTCCGTCACCGCGGCCCAGGCGGTCCGGAAGACGTCGAGCCTTCGTCGCGTCCTGCCGCCGTCGGGCCCTGCAATCCGGCGCTACAGCCGCACGAAGTACGTGCGGAAGACCCCGTCCACCGCGGGCGCGCTCCACGCCCGGAAGCCCTTGCCCTTCGCCACGTCGATCAGCGGCGCGGGCACGAACGGCGTGACCAGCTCGAAGACCTGGGCCGGCCCGAGGTCGCGCAGCGCGCGCATGACCTCCTCGAGCGGGTGGCCGCCGGCCTCGATCACCTCGCGAGCGTCGAAGGTGCGGTCCGGCGGCACGCGGACCCAGTCCGGCCGTCCGCCGCCCGCGCCGCCGTCGCCGTCGCCGCCCGCGCCGTCGAGCCCGTCGAGCGATCCCATGCCCGCGGCCTCGCGCAGCCGGTTGACCAGGTCGCCCAGCGGGACTCCGCCCACCCCCGCGACCTGCCGCAGCGTCGCGATCCTCGCGAGCGTGCGGCGCAGGACCGGGTTCCGCAGCCGCCGGAACTCCGGCGACATGCCGATCAGCACCTCCTCGACCTCGGGGTGCTGCTCGAGGAGCGTTCCGACCTTGGTGTCCGGCGTGATGTCATGCAGGTGCGTGGTCGCCATCGGTCCTGCCTCCCTTCCTCGAATCCCATTCCAGCAGGCGCCGCTGGCCGGTCAGCGCGCGCTTCGCGGTCAGGTCCTGCGTCACCTCCAGGCACCCCAGGTACTCCCCCCCCGCGTCCCGGACGGGGAAGTACTCGATGGACAGGAACCGGCCCCGCATCTCGATCCAGAAGGACGCCCGGTCCTGCCTGCCCGCGCGGAACGCGTCCAGGATCTCGTTCACCACGTGGACGCTGCTCGGGGGATGGCAGAACTGGACCTTGCGGCCGATGACCGCGCGGGTGCGCGGGAAGATGCGCGCGCCCTCCGTGAACCAGCGGACCGTGTCGTCGCGGTCCACGAACGAGAGGTCCACGGGCAGCACGTTGAGGATGCCGACCAGCTCGTCCAGGGAGAGGGCGCCGGAGGGCATGCGGATCCGGCCGGGGGCCCCACCGGGCTCGGGCACGGGTGCGGGCGCCGGCGCGGAGCCGGGCTCGGGGACGGGAGCGATTTCCGGCCGCCATTCGACGGTCGGCGCCACGAGGCACCAGCCGGGCACGGCGCGCCCGGCCGCGATCTCGCCCCACTCGGGCTCGGTGAGCGTGTCGAGCGACATCGGCAGGAGGATCTGCTCCTCCTTGTCGATCATCCCGGCGACCGCCTCGGCGGCGGGCTTGAGCGCGAGGTCCACGACCGCGGCCAGCTCGCCCGCGGTGGCCCCGGCCGCCGCCTGGACCGCCTCGATCGCGTCGCCGAGCAGGCGCCGCGCCTCGTCGTGCTTGCCCCACATGACCGTGGGCGGGCCGTTGATCCCGTGGCGCTCCAGGATCGGGAAGAGCAGGTGCTCCTTGCGGAGGTAGTGCTTCTCCACGTCCATCAGGGCGTTGAACCGGGCGCGGATGCGGGCGGCCGCGTCGCGGGCCGGATCGTCGGGCGGGGTCGCCCGGACCGCGGCGTAGAGCCCGTCCAGCTCGGACAGCTCGCGCGCCAGCGCCTTGTTCTCCTCGCGGAACGCGTGGACGGGGTGGCCGGGGGGGGCGGACTTCGCGCCCTCCTGCGAGATCGCGCCCTTCATCGCGGCGGTGTGCACGTCGCAGAGGCGGAGCACCTCCTGGATCGGCAGCCCGCCCGCGATCAGCTCCTGCTCGACCTCGACCACCTCGTCGTACGGCACCTGCCCGAGCACGCGCACGAGCTGCGCGCGAACGGCATCCGGCGCGTGTCCGTCGTGCAGCTGGAGGATCATGTGCTTCAGCAGCTCCTTCCGCCGCTTGGGGTCGTTCGACGATCCGGTCATCTCGGAACTCCTTTCCGGGCCCGGACGGACCCCGGAAGCGAGCCCCGTGCCAATCTCGTTGTTCCGGACGGTTACGTCGGGAGGATGTTGAATTGACACCGGTGCGCTGATGTCGTATCTACATCGCCTGATGTGGAGATGACAACATGGAGCGGGCCCTGCTCGACGTCGCGCTCGACCTCGCCGCGAACCTCGCCGCGGAGGACCGCTACCGCAGGCTCGCGGCCGCGGTGCGGCGCGTGGTCCCGTGCGACGCGACCGCCATGCTGGAGCTGCGCGACGGCGTGCTCGTGCCCGTCGTGGCGAGCGGGCTCCAGCCCGACGTGCTCGGACGGCGCTTCATCCCTGCGGACCACCCGCGCCTCGTTCGGCTCCTCGCCGCGGAAGGGCCGGTCCGCTTCACGGGCTCGGACCTGCCGGACCCGTTCGACGGCCTGTTCCTCGGTCACGAGGTGACCACGCGGGCGCACGCGTGCATGGGGTCGCCGCTCCGCGTCGAGGGCACGGTCATCGGCGCGCTGGCCATGGACGCGGTGGATCCGGCCGCGTTCGACGCGGTGGACGACGGCTCGGTCGCCATGCTCGCCGCGCTCGCGGGCGCGGCGATGCGGACGGCCGGGCTGATCGGGGCGCTCGAGTCCGCGGCCGCCCGCCAGGGGCTCGTCGCCCGCCAGCTCCTCCACGACCGCAGGCAGCAGGCCGGCGCGGGGGGGATCCTCGGCGCGAGCGCCGCGGTGCGCCGGGTCCGCGACGAGGTGGCACTGATCGCGGGATCCGACCTGCCCGTGCTGATCACGGGCGAGACCGGGGTCGGCAAGGACGTGGTCGCGCACGCGGTCCACGCGCAGTCGGCCCGCAGGGACCAGGCGGTGATCCAGGTGAACTGCGCGGCCCTGCCGGAGGGGCTCGCGGAGAGCGAGCTGTTCGGCCACGTCCGCGGGGCGTTCACCGGCGCGACCGACACCCGCGCGGGGAAGTTCGAGGTCGCGGACGGCGGCACGCTGTTCCTGGACGAGGTCGGCGAACTGCCCCTCGCGGTGCAGCCGAAGCTGCTGCGTGCGATCCAGTCGGGCGAGGTCCAGCGGGTGGGCGCGGATCGCCCCGTGCGCGTGGACGTGCGCATCGTGGCGGCGACGAACCGCGACCTCGCGGACGAGGTGCGGGCGGGGCGGTTCCGGTCGGACCTGTTCCACCGGCTCGCGGTCTATCCGCTGCACCTGCCCCCGCTCCGCGAGCGCCCGGAAGACGTGCCCGTCCTGGCCGGGCACTTCCTCGATCGCGCGCGGGCCCGCCTGGGCCTGGGTGACGTGCGGCTGACCGCGGCAGCGCACGAGGCGCTGTCCGCCTACGACTGGCCGGGGAACGTGCGCGAGCTCGACCACGTGGTGCTGCGCGCGGCCCTGCGCGCGTCCGCGGGGCGCCGGCACGAGACGGTCGTCGTGGACGCCGCGCACCTCGCGCTCGGCGCGGGGGGGGGCGCGGCGGGACCGGCCTCGGGCGCG
>VGRB01000144.1 GCA_016875475.1 Deltaproteobacteria bacterium | reverse complement strand
ACCCACGAGCCCGAGCCCGTACCCGACCAGGAGCCCGAGCCCGTACCCGACTCGGCCCCCCACGAAACCTGGGACGATTCGACCCAACCGCCCGACTCTCCTCCCCCCTCCCCTGCCGCCTTCCGCGTGACGACCGCGGCGATCCGGCAGCCCGCGATCTGCTTCCCGGGCGCGGACCCGTGCATGGACGTGACCTCGACCGCGGACGCCTGGCTGACCGGCGCCATCGCCCCCCCGGACCTCTCGACCGCGCTCCTGCTGAGGTTCTCCCCGCTCGACCCCGCGGACCCGGGCGCCTTCCTCGAAGTCGGCGCGGGCTCGTGCGGGTGGTCGTCCGGCGAGTGCGCGTTCGACGCGGCCCAGGTCCCCGCGCTGTTCCCGGGCCCCCTGTTCCCCGGCCTCGACCCGTGCGAGCCCGGCGTCCCGGCGACCTGCTTCGTGACCGAGCGCCGCAACATGGACGTGTGGTTCGGGGACCTCTTCCTCGCGTTCCGGGACGGCCACCTCGCGGGCACGCTCGTGCCCGCCGGCGGCGCGATCGCGCACGGGGTGCTCGACGCGATGATCCCGGTCAACACCGCGAAGTCCATCCAGGTCTCGGCCGGCGGCGCGGGCACGTGGAAGCTGTCGGACTTCCTGGCGTTCGCACCCGTGGAGACCATCGAAGGCGTGAAGGGATACCGGTTCCGGATCGCCTACGAGGCGGTCGAGGTCGGTTTTGCCGTGCCGTGAGCGCGCCGCGCGGCCCGCCGGTCGACGAGCTGCCGCCGGAAGTCGATCACGATGTAGAAGAAGAAGAAGCACATGGTCCCGCCGATGAGCACCACGTAGACGTTCCGGACCACGCCGGTCAGCCAGTGGTTCTCCTCGGCGAGCGTCAGGTGGATCTTGCCCATGGCCATCGGCCTGCTCGGGTCATCGACCCTGTGGCACTGGCCGCAGGTCGCGGCCATGTTCGCCGCGTTCGTGGACGCCTTCGGGTCGGTCGACGGCCGGATGTCGTGCGCGCCGTGGCAGGACGCGCAGTTCGCGACGTTCGGGTCGCCCAGGCGGGACGCGGCGCCGTGGTAGGACTCGGTGTAGGTCTCGCCGCGCAGCCCGGGGAAGCTGTAGCGGTTCACGTACTGCGCGTCCGCGTGGCACTTCAGGCACGTCGGCGAAACGTTCGTCGCATAGACCGACGAGGACGGCTCGAAGTGCGACCGGATCCGGTGGCTCTTGTGGCAGTCCGTGCAGACCGGGACGTCCACGTTGCCCTCGCGGAACGGCTTGCCGTGCGAGCTGTCCATGTAGGTCTTGAGCACGCCGACGTGGCAATGGCCGCAGGTCTCCGGAATCCTGGCCCGCATGACCATGGACCCGGCCTCGTCGTGCCGCGTGATCGAGTGCGCCCCGTGGCAGTCCTCGCACGTGGCCGCGACCAGCAGGCCGCCCTTGGTGACCGCGATCCCGTGGGCGCTGCGGAAGTACTCCTTGACCAGCGACACCTCCTCGGCCGCGAACCTCGACCCGTCCGTGTGGCAGTGCGCGCACGTGGCCGCGAGGTTCAGCCGGTAGACCGACGAATGCGGGTCCGACCTCCCGAGCACGTCGTGGGACCCGTGGCAGTCCGAGCACGTCGCGACCGTCGCGCCCGGCGCCCTGCCGTGGAAGCTCCTGCCGTACTCGGCCGTCTCCTTCTCGTGGCATTTCGCGCAGATGGCGGTCTTCTCGGCCTTGTGGTCGCCCGCGCCGAGCTTCGTCACCGCGTGCGGCTCGTCGTGGCAGTCCCCGCAGCCGACCTCGGCGTGCGTGCTGCGCGAGAGCTTCTCGTCCGCCGGCTTGTGGCACGCCCTGCACTCGACCGGAGCCGGCTTCTCGTGCCCGTCGTCGGTGACCGTGATGCCGCGGTGGCAGGCGCGGCACGCGTTCCCGAGCGGCTCCCCCTTGGGGCGGTGCGCCGACGCCTCGAACTCCTTCGCGTCCACCGCGTCCGAATGGCAGTCCATGCAGTCCGGCTCGGCCGCGGCGACCGCGGGGAGCGCCAGGGTCGCGACCAGGACCGGGATCGTGGCGAGCAGCGTCCTCATGCCCGCGCCTCCCGGCCGTCCGCCGCCGCGCCGCCGCCGTGGGCAGCGCCGCCGTCGTGTGTCGCGCCGTGCTCGTCGTGCGCCGGCCTCCCGGTCAGGGCCTCGTACTCGAGCGGGTGGTGGTGCAGCATGTCCTCGCGGCTGATCTTGCCGTCGAGCCACACCCGGCTCATCGGGAACGTGCCCGGCCTCAGGTGCACCGTGTACATGTGCCAGACCACCACCGACAGGATCGCCAGGATCGCCTCGTAGCGGTGCACGACCTTCGCGAGGTCGATCACCCACAGCGGGGCCACGTGCAGGACCGCGTCCGTGAACCACAGGACCAGCCCGGACACGATTTTGACGATGGTCCCCCAGACGAGCGCGAAGTACTCGAACTTCTCGACCCAGTTGTACTTCCCGACCTTCGGCCGCTCCTTGCGGAGCCCGAGGCAGTACCCGATGTCCTCGAAGAAGTCGAACAGGTCCTTCGGGAGCCGCGGCAGGATGGCGCGGATGTTCGCGTGCCCCTCGTCCGTGACGATCGCCCAGACGACGTGAAGGACGCACGCCAGCATCAGCCCGACCGCGGCGACCCGGTGCAGGATCGAGCGCAGGAGCGAGCTGTCCTCGAAGAAGAACACCCCCCGGAACAGGTCGGGGAACATCAGCGGCACCCCGGTCACGGTCAGCACGAAGAACGTGAGCATCAGCACGACGTGCTGGAACCGCATCCCCGGCGTGAACCGCACGAACCCCCGCTCCTCCTCGGCGCGGCGGATGCGCTCGGCCCGCGCCCGCTCCGCCTTCCGCACGTGCCGGACCAGTTCGCTTGCCCTGAACGGCTTCTCGACGTAGTCCACGGCGCCGAGCTTCATCGCGTCCACGGCCGTGCCGACCGACCCGTAGCCCGTCATCAGGACGAACTCCGCGTCGGGCCTGGTCTTCCGGCCCTCGCGGATCACGTCGATCCCGGTCATCCCCGGCATCCTCAGGTCCGTGAACACGAGGTCGAAGGGCTCGGCGGCGAGCCGCGCGACCGCCTCCTCGCCGGACCCGACCGTCGTCACCGCGTAGGCGTCCTGTCCGCCGAGGGCCGCCGTGAAGCCCTGGAGGATGCTGTCCTCGTCGTCCGCAACCAGGATCGTCGTCATGTCGCACCTACCCCCCGGCATTCCCCGAACCCGAACCCGAGCCCGTACCCGCCCCGTTCCCTGCCCCCGCCCCGTTCCCCATCGCCGCCACCACCGCCGGCAGCACGACGGTGAACGTGCTCCCGACCCCCACCTGCGAGGACACGCGGATCGTCCCCCCGTGCTGCTCGACGATGCCCCAGCTCACGGCCAGCCCGAGGCCCGTGCCCTTCTTCCCCTTGGTCGAGAAGAACGGCTCGAAGACCTTCGACAGCGCGTCCCCCGGGATACCGACGCCGGTGTCGGTCACCGACAGCTCCGCGTCCGCGCCCTCGCGGGACCAGTGCAGCGCGACCACGCCGCCGTCGGGCATCGCGTCCATGGCGTTCAGCACCAGGTTCAGGAGCACCTGCTGGATCTGTGCCGGGTCGGCCACGACCTCCAGCTCCCCGTCCCCGGCGGGGTCGAGCCGCACCCTGCGACGCGCCGCGGCCGGCTCCAGCACGGCCACGGCCCGCGCCACCAAGACGGCCATCCGCACCGCCTGCTTGGACGGCGGGCTCTGCCGGGCGAAGTCGAGCAGCCCCTTGATGACCTCGCGGCAGCGCATGGTCTCGGCGACGATCGTTTCGAGCGCGGGCCGCCGCGGGTCGCCATCCGGCAGCGCCTCGCGCGTCGAGTCGGCGAGCAGCGCGATGCCGGTCAGCGGGTTGTTGATCTCGTGGGCGATCCCGGCCGACAGCCGGCCGAGCGACGCCAGCCGCTCGCTCATCAGCAGGCAGCCGCGCGTCTCCTGGAGCTTCGCGGTCATCTCGTTGAACGACGTCGCCAGCACGCCGATCTCGTCCCCCCCGAATGCCTGGATCCGGTGGTCGAGGTCGCCCGCGGACACGCGCTGCGTCCCGCGCACCATCAGCCGGATGCGGCGGGTCACGAGCCGCGACACGAGCAGCACGATCACGATCGCGGTCAGCCCGACCGCGATCCACGCCGCGACCGCCGCGGTGCCCCGGAAGCGCGCCATGTTCGCGTCGAAGCGGGCGAGCGGCAGCGCCACGTCCATGACGCCGAGCACCCGCTGCTCCGCGGGGTGTACGTGGCACGGCGCGGTCGCGCACTCGGGCTCGTTGTAGATCGGCTCGATCCGCTGGAACACGCGCTCGCCCGAGGCGGCCACATAGACGTCCGAGCGGTCCCAGGGCGGGAGGCTCGCGGTCGCGCGCCCGCCCTGGTGGCAGCCCCGGCACGCGGCCTCCTCGAGCGCGACGCGGCGACCCGAGTCGGCAGGGGAGGACGAGAACATCACGCGGCCGTCCTTGTTGAACACGCGGATGTCCAGCCGGTCTTCCCCGTCCGCCATGGCGCGCACGGTCTGGGCGACGGCCTCGCGGTCGTCGCGGAGCATCGCGTGCCGGAGGCTGCGCTTGATGGTCGTCGCGAGCCGGTCGCCGCCCTCGCGGACCTCGGTCATCGCGAAGTCCTCGAGCGCGCGGAGGCCGAGCCACGCGGTCAGGCCGAGGACCGCGAGCAGCGTCACGGCCACGGACACGACCAGCTTGAAGGCGATCCGGCGTCGCAACTGCGGCCTCCCGACCCGGGGCCGGTCCCCCGGTCGCGCGGCAAGGATACCTAAGTTGACCTGCGTTGTCATGTTGAACCCCGAAGGCTTGCCCGTCCCCGAACCCGAGCCCGAGCCCGGTCCCTCCATCCGCAATTGACATCGCCCGCCGCTCCCAGGTACAACCCTCCCCGTGGGCACCGACGAAAAGGACAACGGGCTCGCGGCCCACGTCGACTACCGCGACGGCCGGCCCGCCACGCTCCACGTCAGCAAGGTCAAGCTCGTCGTCGAGGACCAGTCGGGCGGCGTCCGCGAGTACATCTTCGACCAGGACGCCATCACGAT
Source organism: Deltaproteobacteria bacterium (assembly GCA_016875475.1). Lineage (GTDB taxonomy): Bacteria > Myxococcota_A > UBA9042 > DTJE01 > DTJE01 > VGRB01. The sequence goes on along the minus strand of VGRB01000144.1, from coordinate 7,003 downwards.
CGGGTCCGCGCCCGAGAACGACCTGGTGATCGAGGACTCGCGCGTCAGCCGCGAGCACTGCCGGATCGTGCACGAGCCGTACGGCTACCTTGTGGTCGATCTCGGGTCCACGAACGGGACCTCGGTCAACCGCGTTCGGGTCCGCGAGGCCTACGTCAAGTCCGGGACCACGGTCACCGTCGGGGGGGTCGACGTCCGGTTCCAGACGTTCGGGGAGCGCGTCGAGCTGACGCCGTCCACGCGCGACTCGTTCGGGTCGGTCGTGGGCCGCAGCCGCAAGATGCGGGAGGTGTTCGCGATCCTCGAGCGCATCGCCCCGACCAGCGCGACCGTCGTGCTCGAAGGCGAGACCGGGTCCGGGAAGGAAGTGGTCGCGCGCGCGCTCCACCAGAAGAGCCTGCGCGCGGGCGAGCCGTTCGTGGTCTTCGACTGCGGCGCCGTGCCGAAGGACCTGATCGAGAGCGAGCTGTTCGGGCACGAGAAGGGGTCGTTCACCGGGGCGGTCCAGAGCCGCGCCGGGCTGTTCGAGGTCGCGCACGGCGGCACCCTGTTCCTGGACGAGATCGGCGAGCTGTCGCTGGAGCTGCAGCCGAAGCTGCTGCGCGCGCTCGAGCACCGGGAGATCAAGCGGGTCGGGTCGAACCGCCCGATCAAGGTCGACGTGCGCCTGATCGCCGCGACGAACCGCAACCTCGAGGCGGAGGTCCGGAACGGCCGGTTCCGCGAGGACCTGTACTACCGGCTGTCCGTGGTCCGCATCCCGCTGCCGTCGCTGAAGGACCGGCGCGAGGACGTGCCGCTGCTGGCACGCCACTTCCTGCGCCAGGCGCCGTTCAACCGCGGGCCGGACGGCGAGCCCCGGATCAAGGGGTTCTCCGAGGAGGCGCTCGTCTCGCTGATGGAGTACCACTGGCCCGGGAACGTGCGCGAACTGCTGAACGTGGTCGAGCGGGCCACGTCGTTCGCGGACGGGGACATGGTCGAGATCGACGACCTCCCCCCCCACGTGCTGGACCCGGGTCGCCGGGGCAACCGGCGCGCCGCCGACAAAACCGAGCCGCTGCCCGCGTCGCGGCACCACCGGACGTTCAAGGAGGCCAAGGAGGCGTGCATCGAGCGGTTCGAGCACGACTACCTGTCCGCCCTGCTCCAGCGGCACCGGATGAGCCTGTCCGCCGCGGCCCGCGAGGCCGACATCGACCGCAAGCACCTCCGCAAGCTGGTCCGCAAGTACGGGCTGGTGCCGGCGTCGGGCGGGGGGGATCAGGACGCCGGCGACGGCGAGCCGGATTCCGACGAGACCTGACGGCGATCCCTGCCACGATCTCCGACGGCGAGAGCACTCCGCGCTGTCGCCCGGCCCGCACGGTAGGCGGTCCCGATCGACACCCGTAGAGATCCGTACCCCACGCCCCCGACCCGGCAGGCCCCAGGGGCATCGATCGGAGGGGGGCGCGGCTCGCCCCCCTGCCCGCCGCCCCGCGTTGCGGGGCGCGGGCCACCCCCCTTGCGCGCCCGCCTTGCGGGCGCCGGCGTTGCGCGCCCGCGCGGTTGTGGCAGAATCGCCACGGTTTCGTGGCCCAGGAAGGCCGGAGGCGGCAGATGGCGAAGCGAGGCGCGACGGGGCAGGAAAAGCCCCGGGAGGCCACGGTGAGGAAGGGGATCCGCTGGCGGCTGTTCCTCGATGACTGGGGCCGCCTGGTGATCCCGGTGGGGGTCGTCGCGATCCTGTTCGCGCTCCACTGGCTCGGGGTCCTGGACGACCGCGGCGTCGGCTTCGTGGTCGGGTGCATCGTCCTGCTCGGGTCCGTTGTGGCCGCGGGCATCATCCTGTGGCAGAACGAGTTCCCGCGGTGGGTGCGGACGACCGCGATCGCCGGCGGCGTCCTGTTCCTGGCCGGGGTCGGCCTCCCGTTCATGCGGGCGGTCTACCCGGGCACGCCCGCGTTCGACCGGACCGTCTCGAAGGAGACCGTGGACGCGAAGACCGCTTCCCTTGGAGGCGGCCTCTACACGGTCGAGGTCCGCGCGGCCGAGACCGAGAACGCGGGGGGGAAGCAGGCGCGCTTCGCCGTCACGATCGGCGACGAGAAGGTGTCCGGCGCGTTCTCCGACATCTTCCAGACCATGCGCGGCCGGAAGAACACGTCGCGCCAGGTGGAGGTCCGGCACCTGTCCGAGCAGCGGCTGGTCGGCCTCCCGGGCGGCGAGATGCCGGTCAAGCTCGCGCTGCTCGACCCGGCCTTCGGGACCGAGGTCCGCGTGCGCCTGTTCCCGGTCCTGCTGCCGCCGGGCGTGATGTACGCGACCGCGATCCTGCTGCTGCTGTTCGCGACGTTCGTGGACGGCCGCTTCCAGGACCAGACCGACAAGTGGCGCCTGACCCCCTGGATTGGCGTGGTCCTGACGTTCCTGATCTTCTTCAACTGGGACTTCAACGCGGACGACGTCACCAGGCATGCGATCGGCGCGACGATCGTGGGCGGGATCGTCGGCTTCCTGGTGGGCTGGGTCGTGTCCCTGATCGGCCGGGTCGTGGTGGGGAAGATCCGCACCCGGGCGTAACCCCAGTCCCCGAACCCGAGCCCGCCCTCCCGCGAGCGCGGTGCAGCGGTTGTACGCGCCGGCGCAGTCCGCGTCCGCGGCGCACGGCGCGCAGAGCGACGACGCGTTCGCGTACGGGTGGCGGTGCGGGTTGTCGTCGAGCCCGTGCACGCCGTACATGGTCTCGAACCAGTACGAGTTGCCGTCGAGGTCGTCGAGGACCTCGAGCCAGGTCTTCGGCTGGTGGCGGCCGCCGGGGGTCGCGAAGATCGCGGCGAGGAAGTCCTTGACCGCGTTCGCGGTGGACGCGTTCGAGAACGACGTCCTCCAGCGCCCTCCCCCCCGCGTCCGTGTCCGGATCGGTGTCCGTGCCCGGCTTGCCCCAGAACAGCGACACCTCGACCACGACCTTGCGGCCGTTCGCGTCGATCTCGCGAGCGAGCGGCCCGGACACGTGCGTCAGGTCGTCGTACGAGGCCACCGGCGACGCGAATCCCTGCTCGCCGACCAGCCAGTCGTAGACCGCCTTCGAGTGCACGAGGTGGTAGCTGTTGTGGTAGTCCCAGCCGAAGTGCACGGAGATGCCGACCTTCCCGTCCGCGAACAGGCGGGCGTAGTCGATCCAGGCGTCGGTCGAGCGCGGCTCCGGCCACCCGACCAGCGTCAGCGTCTCCAGGCGCGACGCATCGACCTTGGCCGGGTCGAACGCGGACCACGGCGAGCGCCGGTACCACTCGTGGTTCGTCTCGAGGTCGTCCATCTCGTCGTTCGGGATCCGGCCGACGACCAGGTCGAACGACTTGCGGCCGTCTGCGCCGGGGGTGCCGGGCAGCACGTCCATCAGCCGCATCTGCCCGCCGAACTCCTGGCGGAACGTGAACGCGAAGGTCGTCGCGTCCACCGCCTCGATGCCCAGTTCCTCGTACGCGCCGTTCTTGGTCAGGCCCTTGTACCCCCCGTACGAGGCGTTCGTCGCGTCGTGCTTCTTCTCCTGGATGTACTGGCTCAGGAACCAGCCGATCACGACCTGCTTCAACGGGAGCGAGTCTTCACGAAACACCCCTCCTGTTCATGGCCGATGAACCACCAGCAAATCCTCGCGCTCCCACGGCTCGATGTCCAGCATGTGATCGCGGGCGAGCACGCCGCGGGCGATCACCGCCTCCTCGATGTGGAACCGCTCGTAGACGACGCCCATCACCAGGTAGAGCACGGTCGAGGTGGTCCACGTCGTGTAGTTGTGGATGTCCCAGCCTGCCTGCGCGGACGGCTCCGACCGGAGCTGGTCGCTCCCGAACCGGTACAGGAGGTCGCGCGCGTCGAGCGTGACGGCGCCGGCGCGGTCGAGCGCGGCCACCGCCTCGTCGAGCAGCGCGTCCGCGAACCCCTTCCCCGCGGTCCGCCACGGACCGATGCCGGTCCGGTAGTTGAACGGGAGCGCCACGAAGACCGCGGGCACGCCGTCCCGCCGGTACCGCTCCGCCGACCGCGCGAGCGCATCGAGCCCGGCGGCGCGCTCGGGCGCCGACGCGATCGCCGACGCGAACGCGGCCTCGTCGTCGAACCCGACGGGCGCCTCGTCGCCGGCGGACGCGATCCGCTCCTCGTTCGCCTCGACCCACGCCGTGCCGGGTTCGAGCAGCAGCGGCAGGGCGTGGCGGTTCGCGGAGTGCTCGTGGAGCGGGGCGCCGACCATGTAGTCCCGGTGCCGCGCGCCGAGCTTCATCCGCAGGATGACCGGCACGAAGTCGGCCGGGGTGAACGTGTGGACCACGAGGTCCGGCCGCACCTCCGCAGCCAGCTCGCCGTAGGCGCACGCCTGGTCCCGCTGGTCGTATCCCCCCCCTCCGAGGTCCCGCACCTGCGCGCGGATCCCGCCGGCCTCGAAGGCGCGCACGAGCCGCTCGCCCGGATGGCGCGAGAAGACGTCGTCCGTGACGATCGCGACCGTGAACGGGCGTGCGCCCGGCCCCTGCGCCTCGTGCCGGATCCAGCCGTGCTCGTCCCGACCGTCGCCCGGCGGGTTCCGGGTGGAAGGGCATCCGCGGCCGTCGCCTTCCCCGCGTGCCTCGTCAGGGATTCCGCGGTGCACCATCTCGCCGACGCGCGGCGCGCCGGCAGTCTCCAGCGCCGCGTCCGCGACCGCCAGGACGGCGAGCCCCGCCGCGACCGCCCCGCCCGCCCTGCGCAGCCACTTCACCGCGCCCGCGCGCGCCCGCTCGATCCGCCAGCCCGCGAGCGGCACGACGAGCAGGATCGTCACGTACGGGCACCTCTCGAGCCACCAGATGGCGACGGCCGCGGCCGCGACGACCGCACCGACCCCGACCCAGAACGCCCCGCCACGCCTCGCCTTCCCGCTCATCGGTTCCCTCCGTCCGGCGCCGCCGGGCGACCCCGGCCCCGCGCCGGCGACCCGGATCATGCCACAGCGGAACCCGCCGGCGCACCCCGGAATCGAATCCGGGGACCCCGGGTCGACGGGGTGGAAGGCCGCCGGATCGGCCGGTGGTCGGGGCGTACAACCCGAGCCGGAGGACGCCATGTTTCGCCACCGCACTTCTCCCTCCATCGCCGCGATTGCCGCGGCAGCCGCCGCGGTTACGGCCCTCGCAGCCGCCGCGTGCAGCGGGCCGGCCAGCACGCTCACGGACCCGGTCGAGACCCCGGCGGAGGTGACCGGCCTCGCCTTGAACCTCACCTGCGCGGCGGACCGGGAGGGCATCCCGCTCGCCGGTAGCCTGACCCTCCGGGACCTCGGCGGATTCGCCTGGGTCGGCCGCGCCTCGTCGTACGCCCCGACCCGCTTCTCGCGGGACGAGCACGCCTGGGGCACCTCGCTGGCCCTGCCGGTCGGCCTGTCGTGGACCTTCCGGGGCCCGATGTCCCTCGCCGCGACGGGGGGCCCCGGGGTCCTGTTCACGGGCATCGCGGACGAGTGGCGGACCGAGCCCTTCGCCTCGGGTGCGCTGCTGCTGACCGTGGGGCGTTGAGGTCCTGGGCGCACCCCCGCGCCCTGGAGACCCGTGGGAGCCGTCGAGCGGCAAGGAGCCGATTCGGCGTGACGCAACCCGCCTCCATCGCCTCCTTGACCCTTCCTCCGCACCGGCGGATACTCGATTTCGCCTGAGGGCGGATGCATGGACGGGGGCCTCGTTTCCTACTGGCGGCCGATCATCACCGCGCTGGATCCGTGGCGGCCCATGGGCCGCGAGGAGGTCGCTGCCCTCTACGTCGAGCGGAAGGACCGCCCGTCCAAGCGGCTTGCGACGAAGCTGCGAATCCCTGAACCGGCGATCGACATCAAGGCCGTCGTCTGCGGGGCGCGAGGGTCCGGGAAGTCCACCGAGCTGACCCGCCTGCACCGCGACCTCGCGACCGACTTCGCCGTGGTCCACGTGGACGTTGCTCCCGGGCTGCCCGAAGGGGCCGGGACCGCGGCCGTGCTTGCGCTGCTCGGCGCTGCGACGCTGCGTCTGGCAAGGGATTGGACGGCCCCGGACGCCGACCTCGTGGCGGACGCCCAATCGTCGGCCTGGCAGCGGTTCGAGGCCGCCGCCGCGCGCATGGGCGCAGCCGCGGGTGCCGTCGGTCGCCTCGTGGAGGCCGCTGCCCCCATCCTCACGGTGTTCGAGCCGAGCGCCGGCTCGGCGCTGGCCGCGATTGGAGCGACGGCCCGGTCGGCAGGGGAGAGGGTCCGCGAGGCCGCCGCGTTGAGCACCGAGTTGACGACGGGGGCATTTGTCGGTGCGCTGCCCACCGACAAGTTCGAGGCGGCCCGCGAATTGGTGGGCGCGTTGAACGATGCGCTCGCACGGCTGCGCGAACTCGCCGGACGGCAGCCGCTGGTGCTGGCCGACGGGCTCGACAAGCGTCGAACCGTACAGGACGTGAAGACCGTCTTCGCGGATGCGCAACTCCTGAGGGATGTCACCGCCCCGATCGTCCTGACCGGACCGATCCATCTCCGTCACCTTCCAGCGTTCAAGGGGCTGGCGGGTGACCCCGTCATTTCAGTGCTCCCGAACGTCCCCGTATGGACGCGAAGGAACGGCGAGGTCAGCGAGAACCCGGAAGGCATCAGCCTCCTTGGTGACCTCTTCACCCGCCGGCGACAGGCACTCGGGCTGCCGGAAGGCGTCTTCACCGAGGAAATCCTTCACGACGCGGCCGCTGCCAGTTCAGGGATCGTCCGCGAGTTCCTGGAGATCCTCGTGTGGTCAGCGGAATCCGCGTTCGAACGGGGGCATCGGACCGTGGACCGGGAGGACGTGGACGCGGCCGTCCGGAACCTCAGAATCAGGATCCAGGGCTACCTGGACGAGCCGGCGCTGAGCACGCTGAATCTGGTCCTTCGAAGGGGAACGCTCCCTGGCCGCGAGAACGCCGACGTCCTGCTCTTCCAGAACATCATCGCGTGTTACGAGAACGGCGACCTCTGGTTCCGGCCGCATCAGAC
>VGRB01000143.1 GCA_016875475.1 Deltaproteobacteria bacterium | reverse complement strand
GGGGCCGCGAGTTCCGGATCGGCCCGGAGCGGGCGGCCGAGGGGATACCGCTCCCGCCGGGCCTCGCGGGTCGGCCGTAGCCGTCGCGGTCGCCTGAACGGAGGTGCGACTGTCCAGCCTGCGCGAGAGGACGCTCGGCGCCGCGAAGTGGGCCACGCTGCTGAACGGCGTCTCCCAGGCGGGCCACCTGGTCCTCCAGTTCCTGCTCGCCGGCATCCTCGGGCCGGACACGTTCGGGCTCGCGGCCCAGGTGATCGCGGTCGCGCTCATCCTGGACCAGATGTCCGAGTTCGGGTTCGCGGCGGCGGTCATCCAGCGCGAGGACCTCGAGGACCGGCACCTCGACACCGCGTTCGTGATGAACCTGGGACTGGCCGCGGCCGTGTCGCTGCTCGGGTTCGGGGCCGTGGAGGCGTGGTCCGCCGCGGCCGGCCGGACGGAGTTCCTGGACGTGCTCCGGTGGGTCCTGTTCCTGCCGGTCGTGTCGGCGCTCGGCCACGTCCAGCGGGCCCTGCTGACGCGCCGCCTCCAGTACCGCCTCCAGACGCTCGCCACGTCGGCCGGGATCCTCGCGAACATCGGGCTGTCGGTCGGGCTCGCGCTGGCCGGCGCCGGGGTCCATGCGATCCTCGCCGGCTACTACGCGAACTACGCCGTCCAGGCCCTCGTGTTCTGGTTCGGGTCCGGCTGGCGTCCCCGCCTCCGGTTCGACCCGGGCGCGCTCTGGGGCATGGTCTCGTTCAGCATGTACGTCGCGTTCGCCAAGCTGATGCGCGCCCTGACCCGCGGCGTGGACGTGCTGGTCGTCGGCGCGTTCCTGGGCGACCGCGCGGCCGGCCTCTACAGCCTCGGGTACCGGCTGGGCGTCGTGGCCGTGAACCAGATCGGCGCGGTCGTCGGCAACGTCCTGTTCTCGAGCTTCAGCCGGATGCAGGCGGAGCCGGCGCGGCTGGCGTCGGCCTACCTGCGCTCGATCCGCCTGCTCGCGGCGACCTCGCTGCTCCCGGTGCTCGCCGCCTACGCGATCGTCCCGGCCCTGCCGGTCGTGCTCGGGGACCAGTGGCTGGACGTGACCCCGGTCGCCCGGGTGCTCGCGTTCGCGGTCGCGTGGCAGGGGCTCGGCCAGCTCCTCGGGCCGCTCGCGCTCGGCAGCCGCGGCCGGTCGGACCTCGCGTTCCTGTCGGCCGCGGTCAGCGTGCTGCTCCTGCCGCCGTTCCTGGCAGCGGGCGTGCCGTTCGGGCTCCTGCCGACGTGCGCGGCGGTGGCCGTGTTCAACGCGGGCGCCGCGCTGTTCGAGCAGTGGCTGGTCGAGCGGGTCATCCCGTTCACGCTCGCGGACTTCGTCGCGCAGGTCTGGCGCGTGCTCGTCGCGTTCGTCGCGGCCGTGGCCGCGGTGCACGGCGTCGAGTGGGTCGTGCCCGGCGAGGGCGGGATGGTCCTGGCGCAGGTCGCCGCGTCCGGCGCGGCCGCGGCCGCCGCGTACGTCGGGGCGCTCGCGGTCCTGGACCGCCCGGTGATCGGGGAGGTCGCCGGGACCTTGGCCGCGTTCGTGCGCGCGCGCGGGGCCGGCGCGCGGCCCGCGGGGGAGCCGGCGGAGGGGCGCGGATGACGCTCGACGCCTTCGTCGCCCACGCGGGCGCCACGTCCACCGTCGTCCAGGTCGCGGGCGAGCCGTGGCAGCTCTCGGGCCGCCGGCTGGGCCCCCTGGCCCCGCCGCACCGCCCCCCCGCGGCGTCCGCCGAAGCCGTCCGGCGCGCGCTCGCCGGGACCGGGGCCCTGGTCGCGTCCTGGAACGACGGGTGGGACACGCCGCCGCTGCCCTGGTGGTGGGTGTGCTGCGACGACCCCGGGTACGACGTCGAGGGCCTGCCGAGGAACGCGCGTCGCGACGTGCGCGCCGGCCTCCGCCGGTGCGAGGTCCGCCGCGTCGAGCCCGCGGAGCTGGCCGAGGGCGGCTTCGCGGTCTACCGGGCCGCGTTCGAGCGCTACGACGTCCACGTGACCGCCCTGACGGCGGAGGGATTCGCCGCCGAGGTGCGCCGCAACGCCGCCTACCCCGGCCGCGAGTCCTGGGGCGCGTTCGCGGACGGCCGCATGGTCGCGTGGGCGAGCTGCATCGTGGTGGACGACGTCGTGCTCCTCGCGTCCGCCAAGAGCGACCCCGCGCACCTGAAGGCGATGCCCAACAACGCGATCGCGTACGAGCTGGCGCGCCACTACCTGCGCGACCGGCGGATGCGCTACGTGACCGACGGGTCGCGCACGGTCGCCCACGACACCCGCTACCAGGACTTCCTGCTGAGGATGGGCTGGCGCAAGGTCTTCTGCCCGCTGCGGCTCGTCCTCTCGCCCGCGGCGCGCCTCGCGGCCCGATCCGGCGCCGATCGCTGGGGCCGCCTGCTGCTGCTGCACCGCCTGGCCCCGGTCCCGTTCGCCCGGGTCGAGGCGCTGGCCGCGATGGACCGGATCGCCCGGGAGTGCGCGGTCGCGGGCGCCCCCGTGCCTACCCCGTGACCGCGTCCAGCGACTCGCGCACCGCGTCGCGAACGCGCTCCACGTCGCCGTCGGTCATCCGCGTGTAGATCGGGAGCGACACGGACCGCCGGTAGCTCCGCCACGCGACCGGGAAGTCCTCGGGGCGGAAGCCGTACCGGTCGCGCCAGAACGGGTGGACGTGCAGCGGGATGAAGTGGACCGAGGTGCCGATCCCGCGGGCGGACATCTCGCGGATGAAGGCGTCGCGGTCCGCGGTCGCGGCCGGGGAACGGGGGACGAGGCGCAGCACGAACAGGTGCCACGCATGGACTTCGGCCGGCCGCACGGGGTGCGGCAGGACGAGCCGGTCGTCGCCGGCGAACGCGTCGAGGTAGCGGCGCGCGATCGCCTCGCGCCGGTCCCGCATCGCGTCGCACCGGGCGAGCTGGCCGAGCCCGATCGCGGCCGCGGGGTCGGTCAGGTTGTACTTGAAGCCCGGCGCGACGACCTCGTAGTACCACTGCGGCTTGTCGCTGGTGTAGCGGTCCCAGACCTCGCGGTTGATGCCGTGCAGGCGCATCAGGCGCATCCGGGCGGCGATCGCGTCGTCGTCCGTCGTGGCCATCCCGCCCTCGCCGGTCGTGATGGTCTTCGTCGCGTAGAAGCTGAAGGCGGTGACGTCGCCGATCGTCCCGATCGTGCGCCCCCCAGAGGTGCACGGAAGCGCGTGCGCCGCGTCCTCGACCACGCGCAGCCCGTGCCGCGCCGCGATCGCCGAGAGCGCGTCCATGTCGCACGCCTGGCCGGCGAAGTGGACGGGGACCAGCGCCTTCACGCGCTCGAGCGTCGCCGGGTCCTCGGCGGCGAGCCGCGCGAGCAGCGCCTCGACGGCGGCGGGGTCCAGGTTCGACGTGGCCTCCTCGACGTCCGCGAGCAGGACGTCCGCGCCGAGGTAGCGAACGACCTCCGCGGTGGCCGTGAAGGTGTAGGGCGTCGTGATCACGCGATCGCCCGGCCCGACCCCGAGCGCCTCAAGGGCCAGGTGCAGGGCGGCCGTGCACGAGTTCACCGCCACCGCGTGCCGCGCGCCGATCCGCGCCGCGAACGCCGCCTCGAACTCGAGCGCGCGCTTCCCCGTGGTGACCCAGCCGCTCCGCAGGGCCTCGACCACGCCCGCGATCTCCGGCTCCCCGATGTCCGGGAGCGCGAACGGGAGGAAGGGCTTGTCCACGACGGCCTCCGGCGACCGAACCGCCCGCATCGTAGTCGGGGGAACCGGAGGGATCAAGGAAGGCGGAGGGCTCGGGTTCCGCGGCGGTGGAATCGACCGTCCAAAAGTGGTACGGATCCCCGTCGCTGCGGGGCGGTGCGGTCGCCCGTCGCGACCCAGTCCGGGGGTCGGGGATGGTCTTCAAGCGCGCGTTCGACCTCGTCGCCGCGGCGATCGGCCTCCTGCTCCTGTCCCCCCTGCTCGCGCTCGTGGCCCTCGCGATCAAGGCCGGCAGCCCGGGGCCGGTCTTCTTCCGGCAGGTCCGCGTCGGCCGCGGCGGTCGCGAGTTCCGGATCCTGAAGTTCCGCACCATGGTCCCCGACGCGCCGAGCCGCGGCGCCCAGATCACGGTGGGGGGCGATCCGCGCATCACCCGGCTCGGCCGCCTGCTGCGCCGCAGCAAGCTCGACGAGCTGCCGCAGCTCCTGAACGTGGTGGCCGGCGAGATGTCGCTGGTCGGGCCGCGGCCGGAGGTCCCGAAGTACGTCGCGCTTTACGACGATCGCCAGCGGGAGGTCCTGACGGTCCGGCCCGGCATCACCGACTACGCCTCGATCACCTACTTCGACGAGAACACGCTTTTCGCGCGGTCGCCGGACCCGGAGCGCACCTACGTCGAGGAGGTGATGCCCCGGAAGCTCGAGATGAACCTCTCGTACCTCCGGAAGCGCAGCCTCGTCGAGGACGTCCGGATCATCCTCGCGACCGTCTATCTCGCGCTCCAGGGCGTGGTCGCGCGCGCGGGGCGGCCCGGGCAGATGCTGCTGGACGCGGCCGTCGTCACGCTCGCGTTCGTGTCCGCGTATGAGCTTCGCTTCGAGGGCGACGTCCCGTCCCAGCACTGGAAGCAGATGGTCCTGCTTCTCCCGTACGCGGTGCTGGCCCGGGTCTCGATGAACTTCGTCTTCGGCGTGTACCGGATCCTCTGGCGGTACGTGTCGCTGTACGAGGTCCTGCGCTTCGTGCGCGCCATCGGCCTCGTGTCCGCGGTGTTCCTGGCGTTCCGCTTCTTCTACCCGCACCACAACCCGTACTTCCGCGTGCCGGTCAGCATCATCCTGCTCGAGGCGGTGCTGAGCTTCCTCGGCATGGTCGGGCTCCGGTTCCTGCGGCGGTGGCTGCACGAGACCTCGCCGTCCGGCTCGGGGGCCGCGGTGCCGCCCGACGTGGAGAAGGTGCTCGTGGTCGGCGCGGGCGACAACGGCCGGCAGGTCGCGCGCGAGCTTCGTCTCCGCCGCGAGCTGGGCATGTCCCTGGTCGGGTTCGTGGACGACGACCCGGCCAAGCGGGGCGGCGAGATCGAGGGCCGGAAGGTCCTGGGCACGCTCGACGACATCGCGGAACTCCAGCGGAAGCACGGCTTCTCGCAGGTGCTGCTCGCGATCTCGGACCTGCCGCTGCAGCGCAAGCGCGAGCTGGTCCAGACCTGCATGGACGTCGGCGTGAAGGCCCGCGTGCTGCCGGGCACCCCGGAGCTGATCTCGGGTCGCGCCCAGGTCGCGGCCGTGCGCGACGTCCGGATCGAGGACCTCCTGGGGAGGCCGGTCGAGGAGCTGACGCGCGACGACCCCATGCTCCGGCCCGTCTACGGCGGCCGGCGGGTCCTGATCAGCGGCGCGGGCGGCTCGATCGGGTCCGAGCTGTGCCGGCAGATCGCGACGCTCGGGCCGGAGTCGCTCATCCTGGTCGACAAGGACGAGAACAACCTGTTCCTGGTCCGGGGCGAGCTGGCGTGGAGGTTCCCCGACCTGCGCGTCGAGGCGCGCGTGCTGGACGTCCGGTTCCGCGACCGGATCGACCGCGCGTTCGCCGGGTTGCGGCCCCAGGTCGTGCTGCACGCGGCCGCCTACAAGCACGTCCCCCTGATGGAGGAGAACCCGTCCGAGGCGGTCGAGAACAACGTGCTGGGCAGCCGCAACGTGGCCGAGCTGGCGCTCGCGCACGGCGTCGAGACGTTCGTCATGATCTCGACCGACAAGGCGGTGAACCCCAGCTCGGTGATGGGGGCGACGAAGCGCGTGGCCGAGCTGATCGTGCGCCAGCTCGCGGAGCGCAGCGGGGCGACGCGGTTCGCGAGCGTGCGGTTCGGGAACGTGCTCGGTTCGCGCGGATCCGTCATCCCGATCTTCCGCGAGCAGATCGAGCACGGCGGTCCCGTCACCGTCACCCACCCCGACGTGACACGGTTCTTCATGACCATCCCGGAGGCGTCCCAGCTCGTGATCAAGGCCGGCACGCTGGCGGACAAGGGCGAGGTCTTCGTGCTGGACATGGGCCAGCCGATCCGGATCGTGGACCTCGCCCGCGACATGATCCGCCTGTCCGGGTTCCGGCCGGACGACATTCCCATCCGGTTCACCGGCCTGAGGCCCGGCGAGAAGCTGTACGAGGAGCTGCTGCTGGACCGCGACGCCCTGATGCAGACCCCGATCGACAAGGTTTTCATCTCGCGGCCCGACTTGCGCGAATTCGACGAGTTCGGCCGCGCCGTGGACCGCCTGATCGAGCGGGCGCGCACCGCGGCCCCGTCCGACGTCCGCGCTCTCCTGGCCGAGCTGGACATCGGGCTCCGGGCGCCCGACACGGGCGGTGCCTTCCCCGCGTCCGCGGGTCCCGGCGACCGCGCCCCCGCCGCCGCCGCCGCGGGCGCGGTGCCGACGTGACCGGCAGCCTCCCGATCGGCGCCCTTCTCATCCTGGCCGTCTACCTCGCGGCCCTCGCCGGGTCGTGGCGCTACCCCATCCTCCTGGCAGTCCCGTTCCTCACGTCCGGCCTCGTGAAGCGCTGGGCCGAGCAGAACATCCCGCTGTTCGCCGGCGTGGACCTGACCGTCGTCACGGTCCTCGTCGTGCTCGTCGGGGCGCTGTTCGCGTTCCGGTTCCGGCGCACGGTCCCGACCATGCCGCCGCTCCTGCTGGTCCTCCTCTACGTGCTGTTCACGGCCCTCGTGGTCGCGGGTGCCGAGATCCAGAACGCCTCCGTCCGGCGCATGCTCCTCCAGCACGTCGGGTTCAACACCGTGGCGCTGTTCGCCCCCTTCCTGCTCGTCCGGCGGACCGCCGACCTCTCGGCCCACTGGGTGTCGCTCGTCGCGGTGGGCGTCGTGGTCGCCTTCGGCGCCATCATCATGCCGCCGACCAGCGCCGAGGCGAGGTCGGCGTTCCTCGAGAGCAACGCGATCACTACCGCGCGGTACTGTTCGTTCGCCCTGCTCATCCTGGCGACGCTGTGGCCGGAGTGGACCCGCCACGCTCCGGTCCGGCGGGCCTGGATCGTGCCCGTCGTCCCGATCGCGCTCGCCGGGATGCTGTACTCCGGTTCGCGCGGCCCGATGCTGCACCTCGGGATCACCCTGCTGGTGCTGGTGGTCGTGCGCGCGAAGGTCGCCTTCCGGCAGCTCGCGGTGGTCCTGGTGCTGGCGATCGCGCTGGTCGGCTTCTACCTTGCGTTCCCCGAGGATCCGGCGCTCCAGCGCGTGGCCTCGATCGCGTCTCCGGACGCCACCGAGGCGAGCCACGGGTACCAGTACCGGACCGCCGCGTGGCTGCTCGCGCTCGACACGTGGTCGCGCGAGGTGTGGTTCGGCCACGGGGTCGGCTACATGGAGATGCGTCTCGACCTCCAGCCGCACAGCCTGATGCTCGAGGTGCTTCACTCGTTCGGCGGGGTCGGGTTCCTGCTGTTCTTCGGCATGGTCACCGCGGCAATCGGACTGTGGCTGGCCAGGCGCACGTCCCGGGCGGCGGGTCGCGCCGAGTGGCTGTCCATGCCCGCACCCGCCCTCCTCCTGCTCGCGCTCGTGTCGTCCACCACCGCCTACAGCCTGATCTCGGCGCGCCACCTGCTCTTCTGGGTCGGCTTGACCGTCGTGGCGGCGCGCCTGACGTCCCGGGAGGCCGCGGGGGCGGCGGGCGCCCCGGTCACGCGAGCCGGCCCTTCCGCAGCACGAACGCCAGCGCCCGCTCCGCGTCCGCGTCCGTCGTCGCGAGCGTAGCCGGCAGGTTCACGACCTCCCGGCAGGCGGCCAGCGAGGCGGGGAAGCGGTCCGGGTCCATCCCGAAGTCCGGGTGCCGGGCGAGGGGAATGGGGTGGAGGGGGGTCTCGAACCACGTCCCGATGGGGATCCCGGCGAGCATCGCCTCCCTGGCCAGATCCTGCTTGTTCCGCACCCTGACGGGGTAGCGCGAGTAGACCGTCCCAGGGGGGCTCGGTGCGGGCTCGATCCCCGCGCGGGCGAGGCCCTCGGCATAGACGGCCGAGACGGCGCGGCGGCGCTCGATCCCCGCATCGAAGCGGGCTGCCTCGAACAGGCCGGCCTCGGCCTGCGGGCGCGACATCCCCTGGAAATACTCGTCCGGCACGCCGTGGTAGCGGCCGCCCGCCGCCTCGGTCGGCGTCCCGGACCCCAGGATGAGGCCGTGGGAGTACAGCCAGCGGTAGGCCGCCTGGGCCAGGCCGTGCGTCCTGGGCGTGACGATGGCCTCGTGGGCCAGGAGCTGCGCCCGGAGCTGGAGCGTCCGGACCGCGGGGGCCCGGGCCGCTCCGCGCATCGCCGCGGCCACCTTGCCGGCCAGGTCCGGGTTCGAGATCGCGAGGAAGCCGCCGAACCCGGTCGAGAACGGCTTGTTCCACTGCGTCGAGAAGAACCCGGCGTCCGCCAGCGTCCCGGCGGGCCTGCCGTCGATCGTCGTGCCGAACGCGTGGCACGCGTCTTCGACGACGGTGATCCCGCGCGGACGGCAGGCGGCCAGGATCGGCTCGACCCGCACCGGGAGCCCGTACGTGTGCTGCAGCACGACGACCCGCGTCCTCGACGTGATCGCGTCGAGCACGGCCTGCACCGGCGTGTTGAACGTGGCCGGGTCGATGTCGCAGTACACCGGGCTCGCGCCCAGGAGCGCGAACGACCGCACGACGACGACGCACGTGTAGGCGGACACCACGACCTCGTCGCCCGGGCCGATCCCGAGTGCGCGACACACGGCGTGGAGGCCCGTACGCCCCATCCAGGTCAGCTCGACGTGCGGCGACCGGAGCCGCGCCGCGAGCGCGGCGGCGTATCCCGGTCGAGGGTCGTCCCGGATCCGCAACGGGGCCGTCGCGAGCCAGGCGAGGCGCCTCATCGGCGGCCCTCTGCGACCGGCGCGGCCGTGCGGGGGGCGAGGAACTCGATGCGGCGCGGCTTCTGCACCGGCGAGCGTCGCCGCAGCACGTCCCATGCGCCCGCGATCGTGCCGGCGCCGTAGGATGCGTGGACCGCCAGGAAGACGACCGGGAGCAGCGGAAGGAGCCGCAGGTCCCGCGCCCGGGCGGCCTCGATCGCGGCGGCCGCGACCGCGGCGGCCTGGTGCGACGCGAGCGCCAGCAGTCCCATCCCGGGGACGGCGAGGGCTGCCGCGAACGCGGCCGGGATCGCGTGGCGGATCGTGAACGAGTGCGGCGCGATGGCCCACATGTACGCGTTCCAGCGGCCCGTCCGCCACAGGTGCGGCAGCATGCGGCCGATCTCGTCGCGCCCGAAGTACGAGATGCGGATCGCCGGGTTCATCCACACGGTCCCGCCGCCCGCGATGATGCGTTGGTTCAGCTCCCAGTCCTGGTTCAGCACGAGCCGCTCGTCGTACATGCCGAACCGCTCGAACACGGCTCTCGGGAAGCAGCCGAACGACGAGGTGGAGGCGGGCCCCTCGGGCGGGGCCTGCCGCCGGTGGGGCGAGGACGCGATCCCGAACGGGCTCGTGCCGACCGCGCGCGTGATCCGCGCCTGGAGGCCGTCCGACCGCGTCCGGAACTCGACCCGCCCGCCTGCGTTCTCCGCGCCCGTCCGCCTCGCGGTCTCCAGGCACAGGCGGAAGTACGACCGGTCGTAGCTCGAATGCGCACCCAGGATGAAGATCCAGTCGCCGCGGGCCGCTCGAATCCCGGTGTTGAACCCGTGCGGCGCGTACCGCCCCGGGTTGTCCAGGAGCCGCACCTCGGGGTGGTCCATCGCGAACGCCGCGATCCTCTCGCGGGTGCGGTCGGTGCTGCCGCCGTCCGCGACCAGCACCTCGAACGAGTCCGTGAACGGCTCGGCCTCGAAGATCGACCGGAGGCAGCCCTCGACGTGCGCCTCCTCGTTGAAGGTGGCGATCACGATCGAGACGTCCGGCCGGTCCGGCTCGCGCGGCCCAGCAGGTCCGCCGATCACATCACGTCGTCGTCGCCCCACGCCAGCCCCCATGCCGAAGGGTCGTTCAGCACCCCCGTCCCGACGTCGTCCGTCAGCGGGCGGCAGCCGAAGTGCAGCTCCTTCGGGAAGTACTTCTCCGGCAGCGGCACGAACAGGTGCCTCAGGTACGTCGCCCGGTGCGGCGAGCCCGGGCCCACGATCGCGCTGATCATCTCGACGCCGTCCCGCGATGCGTCCGCGACCACCGAGGCCAGCAGTGCGTCGAGGGCCCCGCGGGCGTCGCTCGCGGCGATCGCGTCCATCACGAACCGGACCTTGCCCTGCTCGGAAACCCGGTCCGTGGTGATCGCCCACCCGGCGCAGGTCCCCCCGTCCCAGGCCGACCGGACGACGTACCCGGACTCCGGGCGGGTCACGTAGCGCCAGTTCAGGTACGCGCGGTCCCGCACGACCCACACGCGGTGCTGGCGCGAGCAGCGGGCCCATACGGCGTCAGCCCACTCGCCGAACCCGGACTCGACACGGACTTCCCAGCCCGAGCCCGCGAGGCGCGCCCCGGCGCCTGCCACCGCCAGCCCGGCGCGCGCGAGCGCGTCACCGGCCGCCGCGAGGACGCGCGACCCCGTCCGGTCGCGCAGCAGCTTCCCGACCCGGACGGGTCTCACGAGGACGGGGGTCGGCATCACCTCGGTCCAGCCGAGCCGGCGCACGAACCCGGCGATCGAGTTCGCGTTCGGGAACCCGAAGACGAACGCGACACCCTGGCGCGCCAGGTCCTCGTACAGCGCGGTCGCGGTCGCGACGAACAGCCCCTGTCCCTGGTAGTCGGGGTCGGTCATCGTGTCGTGCGACAGGCAGGCCGTGACCTCGCGCCCCTCGACGGCCAGGCGGAGCGGGCTCACCGTGTACTGCGCGACCAGCCGATCCCCGTCCCACGCGAGCTTGATCGCGATGGGGGGGACCGGGTTGTCGCGGAACTCCCACTGCCAGTGGCGGAGGCTCTCGGTCGGACCCATGGCCTTGCCGAACACGCGCTCGTACAGCGCGATGATCGCGCGTTCGTCTCCGGGCGCCCAGTCGCGCATCACCCAGCGTCGTTCGGACGGCAAGGACCTACCTCGGCGGCAGCCGGACCGCATGCTGGCCGATGCACCGCCCCGTGTCAACTCGCGTAGAATGGGCGCGGCCCCACGTGAGGCCGGCGCGATGAGCCTGCGGAACGCGATCTCCGTGGACGTGGAGGGTTTCGCGGAGTCGAACGAGGAGAGCTTCCGGATTCCCGGGCACCTCCTCGACCCGGGCTGCCGCGATCGCGAGGTCGCCCGCAACACCCGCGCCGTCCTCGACCTGTTCGCCTCGACCCGCACGCGCGCCACGATGTTCTTCCTCGGCAGGATTGCACGCGACGACCCCGCGCTGGTCCGGGCGGTCGCGGACGCCGGGCACGAGATCGGGTGCCACGGCGAGGAGCACCGCCGGGTCTTCAACCTCTCGCCTGCCGCGTTCGGCGAGGCGGTCCGCGCAGCCCGGCTGCGGCTCGAGGACGCGGCCGGATGCCCGGTTACCGGCTTCCGTGCGCCGGACTTCTCGATCACCGCCGCGTCCGCGTGGGCGTTCGACGTCCTCCTGGAGGCGGGGTTCCGATACGATTCCAGCGTCTACCCGACGTCGCTCCACGACGTCTACGGGATCGCGGGCGCGCCGCGCGACATCCACCGGCTGCCGAACGGGCTGGTCGAGTTCCCGATGTCCACGGTCGAGGTGCTCGGGCGCAGGGTGCCGTTCGGCGGCGGGGGCTATTTCAGGCTCTACCCGGTCGCGGTGACGCGGTGGCTGATCCTGCGCGAGAACGCGGCTGGCCGGCCCTGCATGATCTACATCCACCCGTACGAGCTGGGACCCGAAGTTCCCGACGTCCCGGGTCTGAGCCCGCTGCGCCGCTTCCGCCACTACCACGGGATCGCGGACGGCGCGTCGCGCATGCGGCGCCTCCTCGACGGCCTTCGCGTCGGGACCGCGGCGCAGGTGCTGGCCGAGCGCGGCCCGCACGCGTGAGCCTATCTCGATCCGATGGCCCGGATCAGCGCGTTCCACGCACGGACCACGTGCTTCCAGCGGGCCTGGCGGAGCTTGACCACGACGCCTGCGAGGCCGCCGCGGCGGAACGCGCGCGCGAAGTCG
>VGRB01000142.1 GCA_016875475.1 Deltaproteobacteria bacterium | reverse complement strand
GGGGCACGATGCCGATCACCGCGGCCATCTCGAGGAGCGTGTAGCCGGCGTCGCGGGGGGGCTGCGGGACAAGCCTACTCATTGCAGATATCGTCCTCGGTCCCCTCGCGCTTGTCCGGCCCGCGCGAGCACAGGTCGTACTGGTTCCCTCCGCCCTTGCCGGACGGGTAGTTGTAGATGAACTCCTGCTGCCACGGGTCCTTCAGCTGCTTCGCCTTCAGCGGCGCCGTCGAACCCTCGGTCAGCGAGGACAGGGCGTTCGGGTAGTCGGAATCCGCGGCCGTGATGTCGAGCGCCTGCGAGATGTTGCGGATCTGCGCGCGGCACGCGTCGATCTTGGCCTTGTTGAGGTAGCCGACGACGCCGACGCCGACCGCGGTCGCCACGATGCCGATGATCGCGATGACGACCATGATCTCGAGCAGCGTCATGCCGCGAGCCGCCCGCGCCACGCCGGCGCGCGCCACCAGGTACCTGCGGAGCCTCGCCCTGAACTCCCTCATCGCCGACCTCCCGGGGGTCACTGCCCCGTAATGACCTCGTTCATCTTCAGCATGGGCTGGAGGATGGCGAACACGAGGAAGGCCACCATCACGCCCATGCCGACGATCATCACCGGCTCCAGGATCGCGGTCATCATGGTCACGCGGTTCTCGACCTCCTGGTCGTACGCGTCCGCCACGTTGCCGAGCATCGACTCGAGCTGCCCGGTCTTCTCCCCGATGGCGATCATGTGCGTCATCATGGGGGGGAACTCGCCGCTTCGCTGGAGCGGCCCGGCCAGGCTGTCGCCCTCGCGCACCGCGACCTTGGCGTCCTCGATCGCCTTGCCGAGCACGACGTTGTTGACGATCGCGCGCACGATCTCCAGCGCCGACAGCACCGGCACGCCCGACGTCAGCAGCGTCGCGAACGTGCGGGAGAAGCGGGCCACCGCGACCAGCCGGAACACCGGCCCGAAGATCGGCGCGCGCAGCTTCTTGCGGTCCCACCACTGGCGCCCCTTCTCGGTCCTGACGTACTTGCGGAACTGCCGCACGCCGAAGTACCCGAGCGGGAGCGCGATGTACCACGTGTTCCTGAAGGCGTCGCTCGTGAAGATCAGGACGCGCGTCAGGAACGGCAGCTCCCCCCCCATGTCCGCGAACAGCTCGGTGATGCGCGGGATCACGAAGATCATCAGCAGGCTGACGATCAGGAACGCGACGCAGACCATCAGCACCGGGTAGATCATCGCGGACGTGACCTTGGACTTCAGCCGCACCGCCGAGTCCAGGAAGTCGGCGAGCCGCTCCAGCACGATGTCGAGCGTGCCCGACGCCTCGCCCACGCGCACCATGTTGATGTAGAGGTCCTCGAACACCGCCGGGTGCTCGGCGAGCGCGTCAGCGAGCGACGTGCCCTCGCGCACCTTCTCGCGCACCGTGGTCGCGATCAACCTGAGCTTCGGCCGCTCCTGCTGCTCGGACAGCGCGGTCAGCGCCTCGGCCATGGGCACGCCCGCGCGCAGCAGCGTCGCGAACTGGCGCGTCATCACCGCAACGTCCTGCCGGCGGACCCGCTCGAACGCCTTCCTGAAGTCGATCTCGCGCGACAGGAACCCGCCGCCGGGCGCCGCGCCGTTCCCGGCCGAGGCCCCGCCGCCCTTGCCGGGCCTGGCCGCCTTCGCGGCCCTCGCCCCCGCCTCGCCGAACTGCGTCAGGTAGACGCCGTCCTTCAGCAGTTTCTGGCGCAGGTCGCCCGCGCCGTCCGCCTCGACGACGCCGCTCACCGCCTTGCCCTTGGCGGAGAAGCCCTTGTACTCGAACAGGGGCATGTCACCTCATCCGGCCGAGGCCGCGCGCGGAACGCGCACTAGTTCTCGTCGCCCTGGGTCACGCGCATCACCTCCTCGGCCGTGGTGATGCCGCGACGCACCTTGAGCACCCCGTCCTGGCGAAGCGACCGCATGCCGCGGTCCATTGCCGCCTTCTTCAAGGCCGAGGCGTCCGCGTTGCGCATGACCAGCTCGCGGATGACCTCGTCCACGATCAGGACCTCGTAGATGGCGTTCCGGCCGGCGTACCCGGTGCCCAGGCACTCCGCGCAGCCCGCCGGGTGGTAGAACGTGTCGCCCGGCTCGATGCGCGAGAGCCCGAGCGTGGCCAGCTCGCCGGGAGAAGGCGCGTAGGGCGCCCTGCACTCCCGGCAGACCACGCGCACCAGCCGCTGCGCGACCATCGACAGCACGGACGACGCGATCAGGAACGGCTCCACGCCCATGTCCACGAGCCGCGTGAACGCGGACGCGGCCGAGTTCGTGTGCAGCGTCGAGAACACGAGGTGGCCGGTCAGCGACGCCTGGACCGCGATCTCGGCGGTCTCGCGGTCGCGGATCTCGCCGACGAGGATCACGTCCGGGTCCTGGCGCAGGCTCGCGCGCAGGCCGCTCGCGAACGAGAAGTCGATCTTCGGGTTGACCTGCATCTGGCCGATGCCGGTGAGCTGGTACTCGACCGGGTCCTCGATCGTCAGGATGTTCTTGTCGGGCGTGTTGATGCGCGACAAGGCCGCGTACAGCGTGGTCGTCTTGCCGGAGCCGGTCGGTCCGGTGACCAGGATGATCCCGTGCGGCCGCGAGATCAGGTCCTCCATCTGCTTCAGGTCCTCGCCGTACAGCCCGAGGTCGGTCAGGTCGAGCAGGACCGACGACCGATCGAGGATTCGGAGCACCAGCCGCTCGCCGAACGTCGTGGGCACGGTCGAGAGCCGGATGTCGATCTCCTTGCCCGCGATCACGCGCCGGATGCGGCCGTCCTGCGGCAGGCGCTTCTCGGCGATGTTCAGGTTGCCCATGATCTTGATCCGGCTGGCGATCGACGCCTGGAACCGCTTCGGCGGCCGGAGCACCTCGCGCAGGATCCCGTCCTTGCGGAAGCGCACGGACAGGAACTTCTCGAACGGCTCGATGTGGATGTCGGAGACGCGCTCCTTGACCGCCTGCGACAGCACCGAGTTCACGAGGCGGATGATCGGCGCCTCGTCGGTCACGTCGAGGAGGTCCTTGGTCGACTCCTCGATCTCGTGCGCGATGTGGCCGAGGTCGTCGTCCTGGAGCACCTCGGCGGCCGTGCCTTCGAGCCCACGCTTGCGGTCGTAGACGCGGTTGATCCCGTCGAAAACGACCTCGCGCGGCGCGAGCACCGGCTCGACGCGCGTCCGCAGGATGACGCGCAGGTCGTCGAGCACCGCGAGGTTCAGCGGGTTCGAGATCGCGACCACGATCCTCTCGCCGTCGCGCCGCAGCGGCAGGACGTAGGACTGCTTCGCGAACGTGATCGGCAGGTCCGCGACGAGCGCGAGGTCGACCTCGTCCACGGGGAGCGCGTCGCGCACCTCGATGCCGAGCAGCGCGCCGATGGCGGCCAGGAACCGCTTCTCGTCCATCAGGCCGAGGTTCAGCAGGGCCTCGATCAGCCCGATCTCGGGACGATCGATGCGCGCGGCCTCGGCGCGCGAGATGCCGGCCTCGTCCACCAGCCGGTGCTCGGTCAGCAGGCGCCGGAGGAACTCGCCGCCGGATGCGGGGGGCTGAGGGGTCCCGATCATCTCGCCTCCGGTGAGGGCAGCGTGCCCGGGCCGGGCGCGGGCTCGGCGCCGGGTACGGGCGCGGGCTCGTGTACGGGGGCGGGCTCGCCGGTCGCCTCCCCGTGCGCCGCCGGGGCGGCATCGCCGAACGGGTCGTGCTCCAGGTCGTGGGTCGCGGGCGGACCGACCTGGTCGACCTCCTCGAACCGCGTCTGCTCCAGCATCTCGCGGTCCTTGCGCGCCCGCTCCAGCGTGGCCCGGATGTCCTCGACCACGCCGGTCTTCTTCCGGTAGTCCACCCCCCCCTCGTGCTCCTTCTTCCTGGTCGCCATGTACTCCGCGAACTGCCGCATCTCGTCCATCTTCTGGTCGTGGATGCGGCGAAGGTCCGACGGGTCCTCGATGATGTAAGGCGTGATGACCATCAGCAGGTTGCGCTTCTCCACGCGCTTCGCGGTCTTGCGGAACAGGATCCCGAGGACCGGGATGTCCCCGAGGAACGGGATCTTGTCCACGCCCTTGACCTCGATGTCGCGGATCAGGCCGCCGATGACCACCGGCTGCTGGTCGCGCACCACGACCGTGTTCGTGACCTTCCGCTTGCTGGTGGTCGGGCCGAGGGTCACGTCGAGCGACTCCACGTCGTCGATGGACTGCGATATCTTCAGCTTCACGAAGTTCGACTCGCTGATCTGGGGCGTGAGCTTCAGCGTCAGGTCCACGTCGATGCGCTGGACGTAGCCGCCGAACCCGCCGCCGTACCCCCCGAGCCCGCCGAGGCCCGCGAGCGACGACAGCGCGCTCTGGCCCTGCTGACCCTGCTGGCCCTGCTGCCCGCCGAGCAGGCCGCCGTACGCGCCGAGCAGGTTCGCGGCCCCGCCGAGGCTCGACGCCTGGTAGGGGATCTGCTTGCCGACGACGATCTCCGCCTCCTCGTTGTCCATGGTCAGGATGTGCGGGGTGGACAGCACGTTCACGTCGGACGTGGACTGGATCGCCTGGATCAGGAAGCCGTACGACGGGATCGCGAGCGCGCCCGCGGTCGCCTGGTTCCCGGTCGATCCGGTGGAAACGTCCACGAGCGGCCCCTGGAGCCCGACCGCCAGGCCGCCCTTGTTGAGCTGCTGCATGTCCACGCCGGACATGCCCAGGCCGCCGAGGCCGAACAGGAACGGCACCGTGTTGCCGCCGATGTCGAACGTGGTCCCGCCGCTGCCGGACACGCCGAGCTTGCGGTCCTTGTTCGACGAGATCTCCATGATGACCGCCTCGACGTAGACCTGCTTGCGGCGCACGTCGAGCTGCTGGACCACGCGCTTGACCGCCATGTAGTCCTTGAGCGTGCTCTCGATCACCAGCGAGTTCGTGGGCTTGTGCGCGGTGACCTTCACCTCGCCCTGGAACAGGGCCGCGGATCCGCCTCCGCCGCCCCCCGCGCCGCCCTTCGCCGCGCCGCCGGCCGGGGCCTTCGCGGCGCCGCCGCGGCTGCCGCTCGCGAGCGAGGACAGCGTCTGGGCGACGTCCTCGGCCGCCGCGTTCTCGAGGTAGTAGATGTGGATCTGGCCCTCGCCCTCGATCGGCACGTCCACGCGCCGCAGCAGGCGGTCGATCTTCAGGTACGCGGTCGGCGTCGCGACCAGGATGAGCTGGTTGGTTCGCTCGTCCGCGATCACCTTGGACAGCGTCGAGGGGCCCTCCTCGCCCAGGGGACCGCCGCCCGCAGCCCCCCCCCCCGCCGCCGGGGCCGGGGCCGCGCCGGGCCCCGGGGCACGCCCGCCGGGCGCCCCGGCCTTGCCCCCCTTGTCGCCGAACAGGGCGGTCACCATGTTCGCCATGTCGGACGCGGCCGCGTACTGCACGGGGCGGACCCAAATCTTCTCGCGGCCGGTGGGGACGTCCAGCTCGTCCACGAACTTCAGCATCCGGACCACGTTGCGGCCGAGGTCCGTGACGATCAGGCTGTTGCCGGGCTGGTACGCCGTGATGTCGCCCGCCCCGGTCTTGAACTTCCCGATCACGGGCTCGATGTCCTTCACGTCGATGTGGCGCAGCACCACGATGCGGGTGAGCAGCCGGTCCTCCTCGGGCACCGCCTGCCTCGAGCCGTAGAGGGGGAGGGACTCGGTCTTCGCCTTGCCGGTCTCGACCAGCTTGTAGAACTTCCCGGCCGGGACCACGGTCAGCCCGTTCACGTCGAGCGCGGACAGGAACGCCTTGTACGCCTCATAGACCGTGACGGGCGTGGTGGACATGATCGTGATGTTCTTGCCCTGCTTCAGGTTCGCGGCGACCAGGTAGTTCCGCTGCGTGATGCAGGCCATGAACTTCAGGACGTCGTAGAGCGGCGCGTCCTCGAAATCCACGCTGATCTTCGCGTTCAGCGGGAGCGGGACGCACTTCACGTCCTTCTCGAAGTTGCTCTTGAACGAGACGACCTCGTCGAGCGCCTCGGCGCCCTCGATGCCACCGGGGACGGGCGCGCCGGGGAACGCGGCGCCGCCTGGAAGGCCAGGGACCGCGGGGCGACCGCCGGGGACCGCCGGGGCCGGGACCTTGCCGCCGCCCGGCACGCTCGGCGCGGGGAGCCCGCCCGGCTTCTTCGGCAGCACGGCCGCGCCCTTGCCCTCGCGGTCCTCGGCGGCCTTGGCCGGGGCCTTGGGCGCGAGCTTCGGGCCGGCCGGGGCCGCGGGTGCGCCGCCGGGGACCTTCGGAGGCTCCGCCTGCGCGCGCGCCTCGCCGGCCCACGCCGCCACGACGAGCACGAGCGTGGCGAGCCCGACATGGAACTTCCCGGAACACCTGTTCATCGCAACCTCTCAAACACCCCGGCAAAGGGCGCCCTGCCGCGCCGGCGGGCCGTCGCACCTACTTGATCGAGTAGGACATCGTGACCTTCTGCCCCCGCCGCTCCACGTCGAGCGAGATCGTGGGGCTGGACCTCAGCGACTCGAACAGCTCGATCGCCTTGTTCGGCGTATCGATGTCGCGTCCGTTCACGCGCTTGACCAGGTCGCCGGACTCGAGCCCGATCGCCCGGTACAGGCTGTCCGGCCGGATGCCGACCAGCCGGAACCCGTGGTACTTGCCGTCCTCGTAGTTCGGGACGATGCGCGCCTGCATGCCGAGCTTGGTCAGGTCCTGGAGGTTCTCCTCCAGCATCCCGCGGTCGATCTGGAAGTCGTAGGCGCCGAGCTTCTTGACGCCCTTGGAGAAGTCGCTCGCGCCCGGCGCTGGCCCGCCGATCGCGGGCGGGGGCTTCGGGCCGGCCGAGGCGAGCCCGGGCCTTGCCCCGCTGCCCTTCTCCTCCCAGAGCCGGACGACCTTGGTCAGCGCGCCCTGCTGGAGGATCAGGTACCGCGACGCGATCTCCGCGACCGTGACCGTGTCGTTCAGCACCACGCCGATGCGGACGAGCTTCGACTGGCCCTGGAGCCGGATGGTGGCGAGCGACCACTCCGGGTTCGGCGACACCAGCGTGCCCAGCAGGTCCAGATCGATGTCGATGGACTTCGGCTCGGGCTCGGCCGCGCCCTCGCCCTCCTCGGCGATCACGATCTCGGGCTCGGCGTCGAACACGTTGTGGCCGCCGAGCGTCCCGGCGAGCGAGACCTTCGAGTCCGGCTTGACCGACTTCGGCACGGCCGCCGGGGCCGCCGCCTGCCCCGCCGCGCGCGGCGCGGGCTTCAGCAGCAGCATCGCGGCAACCTCGGTCGTGACGCCCGCGGTCAGGTAGCAGCCGACCGCGATCACCGAGAGGTGCACCGCCCAGAAGTTCCGTCGAAGGAAGTCCTGCATCCGGCTCCTCGCGAATGCGCCGCCGCCCGCCGCCGCGCCCCGTCGGCGCGGGCCGCGCATCATCCCAGGGCCGGCTATTAGCAACTCTCGCGCCAGTGGCCGCGGCGTCTCGCCGCGGAAGGCTGCGCGGCCTCCCGGCCGCGTTTCCCGCACCTCCGGTCCGGCCGGACGTGACAAATTGGCAACGGGCGCGGGGGCGGGGCGGCCAAGGTGTCAGGGAGCGCCGCACCCGGCAGGGAACGGCTTCACGAACCCGGGGACATACCCCCCTCCGTCGAGGCGTCCGCGCGGATTGTACGATCGATCCGCCCTTCCCGTTTGACGCGCCCGGCCCGGACTCGGGATAATCCACCCGATCCACGCGGGGTATCCACGTTGCGGAACCGGTCCCTCGTCGAGATCGCGATCGTCGCGGTCCTCGCGCTCGCCGCGCAGGCCTCGTGCAGCCTCCCGGACCGCCCGCGGCCCCCGTCGGGGGACGACGTGATCGCGCCGCCCCCGGACGCGGACCCCTTCCAGGCGCCGGACAACCGGGTGCCGGGCGAGGCGAACGCGCCCGGCTTCTTCGTCGGGGCGGTCACCCCGGGCCGCGGCCCGATCGCCGGCGGCACGCGCGTCGAGGTCACGGGCGCGGGGTTCCTGCCGGGATCGACCGTGGTCTTCGAGGGTTCCGAGGGCGTGGAGACCGTGGTTGCGAACGACGGGTCCCTCTCCACCACGACGCCGCCGCACCCGGCGGGCATGGTCCCGGTGACCGTGACGCGGCCCGACGGCAAGTTCGCGAGGATCGACGACGCGTTCCTGTACGAGGCCGAGGTGACGATCGATTCGGTGGAGCCTGCGACCGGCCCGTCCCGCGGCGGCACTCCGGTCACGGTCCGCGGCCGCGGGTTCGGCGCGGGCACGGCGCTGGTGATCGGCGGTCGCCTCGCGATCTCCCCCCACGTCATCGACCCCGCCACCGTCATCGCCCTGACACCGCCCGGCGACCCGGGCCCGCGCGACGTGATGGCGGTCGGACCGTGGGGGTCCGCGGTGCTGAAGAAGGGCTTCAAGTACGTGGCGCCGCCGGTCGCGTCGGGCTGCACGCCGCCCGCTGTGTTCGCGAACGCCGAGACCGAGCTCGAGGTCGCCGGCTCGGGTCTCGCGGGGGCCTGGTCGGTCGTCGCGACGGCGGGCGAGGCCACGGTCCTCTCGTCGTCCGACGGGAGCGTCCGGTTCCGGCTTGCCGCTGGTGCCCCCGGGCCGATCGGGATCACGGTCGCGACCCCGGGCGGCGTCGTCGCCGTGCCGTCCTGCCTCGTCGCGATCGACCCGGCGGACCTCCTCGACCCGTTGCCCTCCGTGCTCGGCATCGTCCCCGGGATCGGCGCCGCGACCGGCGGGGACGTGGTCCGCGTGATCGCCTCGGCGCTCCCGGCCGCGGCGGCCGACGCGGGGATATCCTTCGGCGGGACGCCCGCCGAGGTCCTCGACGTGGTCGGCGGGGTCCTGCACGTCCGGACGCCCCCTCACGCCCCCGGGCGGGTGGACGTGGCGCTCGTCGTGCCCGCGGGCCACGCGGTCGCGCCCGAGGCGTTCGAGTACGTCCCCGCCGTGACCCTGTCGGGCATCACGCCGCCGTCCGGCCCCGCGTCGGGCGGCACCGTCGTGACCCTCACGGGCAGCGGCCTCGACCGCGTGCGCGAGGTCCGGGTCGGCCCGCTCCCCGCCCTGATCCTGCCGGGGACGACGCAAGGGGCGGTCCGGGTCGAGACCGCGCCCGGCAGCCCCGGCGTGCACGACGTCGTCGCCACGACCGACTGGGGCCGGACCGTGGTCCTGCCGCGCGCGTTCACCTACGGCGGCACCGATCGCGGCCTGGTCGCGGTCACCCCGAACGCGGGCGCGATCGCCGGCGGCACCCTCGTCACGCTGGTCGGGTCCGGGTTCAGGTCCGACGTCTGGGTGCTGTTCGGCGACCGCCCCGCCCTGATCGAGGACGCCGCGGACCCGGCGCGGCTGCTGGTCCGGACCCCGCCCGGGACGCCGGGGCCGGTGGACGTGGAGGTGAGATGGCCGGGCAACACGACGGCCCGGCTCCCGCACGCCTACACGTACTTCGACCCGACCGGCTACTTCGGCGGGATCTGGGGCGACGTGATCGACCAGGCGGTCAACGTGACGGTCCTGAACTCCTGGAACAGCGAGCCGGTGTTCGACGCGTTCGTGGTGCTCGGGTCCGACACGGACACGCCGTGGCGGGGCAGGACCGACCTGAACGGGCAGGTCACGCTGTCGGGGCCGGACCTGTTCGGGCCGCTCCAGGTGACCGCGACCCGGTTCGACCACTCCACGTTCACGTACGCGGGCGTGGATTCCGAGAACGTGACCATCTTCATCGACGGCGTGATCCCGTCCACGGGCGGCGGCGGCACCGGTGCGAGGCCGCTCCCCCCCGGCACCGTCACCGGCCGCGTGGTCGGCGTGGACAAGTACCTGCTGGCGCCGCCCGCGTCGTGCGCGGACCGGCCGCTCGTGCACGGGAAGCTGTGCGCGCCCTGCGCCGCGGACGCGGATTGCGGCGAGGCCGCGCGCTGCCTCGACCCGGCGGGCATGGGCCGGGCGTGCGCGACCGGCTGCGAGAGCGAGGCCGACTGCCCCGTGGGCTACGACTGCTACGGCATCTCGATGGCCGGGTCGGCCTGCCTGCCGTCGATCGGCCGGGGCGAGGTCCGCTGCGGGGTCGCCTGGCCGGGCATGTACTCGGACGGCGAGGACCCCGGGCAGGGCGCGGTCGCGGACGAGCAGCACCGGTTCGCGCTGAACTCGCGGCTCGGCGACGTGGCGGTCTGGTGCGTCGGCGGGGTGCGCCGCTTCGACGACGGGGGGTTCGAGCCCCTGGCCCTGGGGCTGCTCCGGCACGTGAGCGTCTATCCGGCCCACGTGACCGCGGACCGCGAGGTCAGGCTGGACATCCCGCTCGACCGCGACCTCGAGGTGCGGTTCCTGAACGCGCCCGGCGGACCGGGCGGCGCGAACCGGCACGCCGTGCGCGTCGCGATCGACCTCGGGTCGGACGGCGTCCTCTCGCTGTGGCCGATCGTCGCCGGCGTGGACCGCGAGCGCTTCGTGGTGCCCCGGTTCCCGCGCACGTTCGACGGCCCGCTCGCGGACGCGATCGTCCGGATCGACGGCGACGCGGCGTCCGCGACGGACGACACCACGCCCTACTCGTCGTCCATCGTACGCGAGTGGCGGCCGGGCTCGGGCAACCTCGTGCTGCGCGTCGATCCGGCCGTGGCCGCGGCGATCGACCCGTCCGTGCGGCCCGACGCGATCGCGGGCTGCGGGCTCCCGGGCGGCGGCGGAATCGTCGTCGGTGCGGGCGGCCGCACCTGGGCCGTGGATCCGGAGGGCGCGGTCTCGCTCGCCCCGTCGCTCGCGAGCGGCACGCTGCGCGCGTGCGCGGTCGCACCGGACGGGACGGTATGGGCGGTCGGCGACCATGGCCTCGCGGTCCACGCGGCGGGCCCTGCCGTCCTGCGCGAGATCGCCCCCACGTCGGCGACGCTGAGGGCCGTTTCGACCGCGGCGGACGGCACCGTCTGGGCCGCCGGCGACGGCGTGATCCTGCGGCGAGCCCCCGACGGGACATGGACGCGGATCGACCCGGGAATCCCGGCCCCGCTGCACGGGATTGCAGCCGCACCGGACGGCCTGCGCGCCGTCGCGGTCGGGGCTGGCGGCGTCGCGGTCAAGGTCGTCGGCGCGACCGCCTCGCCCGTCACCCCGTGGCCCGCCTCGCGCGACCTCCTCGCGGTCGCCTCGGCCGCGTCGGGCGACTGGTTCGTCGCGGTGGGCGCCCGCGGCACCGCGGTCCGCGGCACGTTCGACGGCGGGTTCGTCCCGCTCCCCGGCGTCCCGGCCTCCCCGGCCGCGGCGCCCGGCGTTCCCGCGCCCGGCGTTCCCGCCCCCGGCGCCCCGCCCCCCCCCGACGCGGACCCCGGCGATCCGGCCCCAGGCGTCCCGGCCTCGGCCGGCACGCCCCCCCCCGCCGACCTGCGCGCGGTGATGCGCCTGGACGACGGAAGCACGTTCCTCGCGGCCGGGGCGGCCGGGACGATCGTCCGCCTCCCCGCGGACCGCACCTGGACGCCCGTCCCCGCGCCCGGGTTCTCGGGCGAGATCACGACGCTGCTCCCGGGCGCCGCCCCGGGCAAGGGCGCGGCCGCCACGTCGCTGGCCCTGTCCTCCGACACGGTCGCGGTGGGCCCGTTCCTCGACGTCCCGCGCTTCTCCTCCCCCCCCGAGGTGCTGCCCTGGACCGGCCGGACCGTGGCGTGGTCCCGGACCTACGCGCCCCAGCCCTCCCTCACGTTCACGCGGCTGTCCGGCACCAAGGGCGCGATGCCGTGGGTCGTGGTGGGGCGGGGCGACCTCCAGTCCTTCACCCTGCCCGACCTCCTGGCCATGCCCGACTCCGGCCTCCCGTCGGACCCCCTTCCGACCGGCGACGTCCGCGTCTATGCCACCCACGCGCTGATCGACGACTTCGACTACCGCGCCTTCGACGAGACCGCCCAGTACATGTCGTCCTGGCGGTCGTGGACCGTGGACCAGATCCGTGCGAAGCGGTGAGCGGTCCGGCAGCGGGCCGCCCGCGCGCGCGGGCGGCATTCGGACCAGGCGGTGAGCGGCGAAGCGGCAAGCGGCGGCGTCGATGCCGGACGCCGAGCGCGATCGAGCCCGCGCCCCCTGCCTTGTCGAGCCCGCGCCCTCGGCCTTGTCGAGCCCGCGCCCCCTGCCCTGTCGAGCCCGCG
>VGRB01000141.1 GCA_016875475.1 Deltaproteobacteria bacterium | reverse complement strand
CGGCGACCGGATGACCGGCGAGCCGACCGGCCGGTCCGAGATAACCACGGTGCAGTTCGCGGTCCCGCCGCGCATCTCCGGCCCGTACGAGGGCAGCCAGGAGACCTCCTTGCCCTCCTTCATCCCGGCGTAGGCGAGCATCCTGCCGATCAGCAGGACGCCCTGCCCGCCGAACCCCGCCATGATGATGTCGTGCTCCATCGCTCCCTCGCGCTACAGCGGCTTCGGCGCCCGGTCGATCCCCCCCGGCTCCTTGAACACGCCGAGCGGGTAGTACGGCACCATGTTCTGCTGCACCCAGCGCAGCGCCTCGTCCGGCGGCAGGCCCCAGTTCGTCGGGCAGGTGGACAGGATCTCGATCAGCGAGAAGCAGGTCTTCTCGGACTGGTGGCGGAACGCCCGCCGCAACAGGTCCTTGGTGCGCACGATCTCGCCCGGCACGTGCACCGCGCCGCGCGCGACGAACGCGGGCGTCCGCAGGGCGGAGACCAGCTCCGCCACGCGGATCGGGTGCCCGCAGAGGTCCGGATCGCGCCCATCCGGCGTGGTCGTCGTCACCTGCCGCGGCAGCGTCGTGGGCGCCATCTGCCCGGCGGTCATCCCGTAGATCGCGTTGTTCACGAACACGACCGTGATCTTCTCGCCGCGGTTCGCCGCGTGGATGATCTCGGCCATGCCGATCGACGCGAGGTCGCCGTCGCCCTGGTAGGTGAACACGGTCAGGTCCGGCCGGCCGCGCTTGATGCCGGTCGCGACCGCCGGCGCACGCCCGTGCGAGCACTGGACCATGTCGCACGCGAAGTAGTCGTACGCGAGCACCGCGCACCCGACCGGCGCCATCCCGACCGCGCTCTTCCGCAGGCCAAGCTCGTCGAGCACCTCCGCCACCAGCCGGTGGATCACGCCGTGCGTGCAGCCCGGGCAGTAGTGCGTGACGCGCGCGTCCAGCGCCTCCGGCAGCCCGAACACCGCCTTCGCATCGCAGCCGCTAGCCGGCATACCGCACCTCCGCGCTCCGCCCGGCCGCGACGTCGCGGATGGCGGCCGAGACCTCCTCCGGCGCGAGCAGGACCCCCCCCTGGTGGCCCAGGAAGTGCACCGGCCGCATCGAAGCGGTCGAGAGCCACACGTCCTCCAGCATCTGCCCGCAGGACAGCTCCGCGACCAGGATCGCCTTCGCCCGCTCCGCCGCCTCGGCCAGCGCGTCGCGCGGGAACGGCCACACCGTGATCGGCCGCAGCATCCCGACCTTCAGGCCGGTCGCCTTCATGTCCTCCATCGCGGTGAGCGTCACGCGGGCGACCGTCCCGTAGGCGACAACCAGCACGTCCAGGTCGCCCTCGTCGCCATAGTACGCCGACCGCACCTCCTCGGCCCGCATCTGCGCGTACCTGGCCTGGAGCTTCGCGTTCTGCTGCTCGCACTTGATCGGGTCCAGGAACAGCGAGTTGACGACCGCTCGCGGCCGGTCGCCGCGCCAGCCGGTCGTGGCCCACGTCTTCGGGGGCAGCGGCCGGAGCGGCTTGCGGTCCTCGGGGAATTCCACCGGCTCCATCATCTGGCCGATCAGTCCGTCGCCGAGCACGTAGACCGGCGTGCGATAGAAGTCCGCGAGATCGAAGGCGTCCGCGACCAGGTCCGCGGCCTCCTGGACCGACCACGGTGCGAGCGACAGCACGCGGTAGTCGCCGTGCCCGCCGCCCTTGGTCGCCTGCGCGTAGTCCGACTGGGTCGGGAGGATGCCTCCGAGCCCGGGCCCGGACCGCATGATGTTCACGACCACCACGGGCAGCTCCGAGGCCGCGATGTACGACATCGCCTCCTGCATCAGCGAGATGCCCGGGGACGACGACGACGTGAAGACCCGCTCGCCGCACGCGGCCGCGCCGTAGATCATGTTCGACGCGGCCAGCTCGCTCTCGGCCTGGACGAACGCGCCCCCGACCTGAGGCAGGCGGTGCGACATGTACTCCGGGATCTCGTTCTGCGGGGTGATCGGGTAGCCGAAGAACAGCTTGCAGCCGGCGCGGATCGCCGCCTCCCCGATCGCCTCGCAGCCCTTCATGAGCTTCTTCGCCACCGGCGCCCTCCGCCCCTTGCAGGGCGGGCCTGCCCAGGCCCGCCTAGTACCTGAAGTAGTGGATCATGGTCCCGTGAACGAGCATCCGGATCGCCACGTCCGGACAGGTGACGCAACACACGCGGCACCCGATGCAGCGGCGCGGCTCCGCGACCTTCGCGTAGAAGTAGCCGCGCGAGTTCAGGTCCTTGCCCATCCCGAGCACCGCCTGCGGGCAGGCCTTCACGCAAAGCTCGCATCCCTTGCAGCGCTCGGGATCGATCACGATCTTCGGCATCGGCCGCCCTCCTCTCCCGTCCCCGAGCCCGAACCCGCTCCCGTCCAGCTCGAACCCGCCCGAATCCGGCCCGCCCCCGCTCCCTACAGCACCCTGAACAGCGGCCCGCTCCTCGGGACCCGGTAGCCTTCCTGGTCGAACGGCGGCTGCACCAGGCGCCGCACCGGGAACACCGGGCAGCCCAGGGCGGCCTCGTCCACCGCGTCCCGCATCCGCTCCTCGACGACCGCGGCCGCGAGCGGCACGCCCAGCCTCCCCGCGGTCTCCCTGGCGAGCGCGCAACCCTCGAGCACGATCGCCGGGGTCGTCTGCCCCATCAGGTGCGTGTTCGAGACGACCCCCGTGACGCGCAGCCGCGCCGCGGCCTCGATCTCCCGCGCCATCGCCACGGCCGAGTCCACGTCGGGCGTGAACGGCCGGCGGAAGTTCAGCACCAGGTCGAACCCCACCCCGAGGCGTCCGAGCAGGTCCGACAGCGACCCGAGCGCGCGCGCCCCGGTGTCGTCCCCCCCCGCGTCGATGACCACCCGGACCTCGGGATCGGCGCACAGCGTGCGGACACGCGGCAGCACGATCGGGAGGTCCCCGGCGTCGTCGCCCTCGGGCGCGACGAGGTCCACCCCTGCGGCCGCGAGCAGTTCGCGCCCGGCGCGCGACCGGAAGTACGGCTTGACGAGGTCGAGGTCCGCGAGCGCGACGCGCGCCCCCCCCTCGGCGAGGCGGATCGCCCCGTTGACCGCCACCTCGGTCTTTCCGCTCCCGAAGTGCCCGACGAGCACCGTTACGCGGTCCTCGAACATGCCGAAACCGGCCCCCGCGAGGCGCGCAAAAGAGTAGTTCCCGCGCGCGCGGGCGTCAAGCGAATCGGGGAGATCGTTGACGGATCGGGTGGCGACGGGCGGAGAGGGTCAGGGAAGCTCCCCGGCCTGCGCCTCCGCGGCGCCGCAGTGCGCGCGGATCAGGCCGGCCATCCTGCGGGCGGCGTCGCGCGCCACCGCGGCCAGCGAGGCCGGGGCCCACACGATCCCGAGCACGTCCGTCGTGGTCTCGTCCGTCTTGGTCGCCTGGCTGTCCTTGATCGGCGTGGCGCACGGCAGGTCCCCGGGCTCGCGCGCGAGCAGCAGCAGGTCCGCCAGCGACAGCACCTGCCCCGAGCGGTTGAACACGTAGTCCTCGCCGGCGCGGCCGAACCGCACCACGTACTGGCGCGCCCCCGCCTTCGCGACGTCGACGAGCGAGATCGGCAGGAGCGTCTCGACCGACACGAGGTTGTTGATGTCGACGAGGCTGCCGATGAACGGGAACTGCCCCTCGGCCGCCGCGTTCAGCAGGTACTCGCTGGCCGGCTTGCCGCGCCCGGTCGGCTTGTAGGAGCCGTGGCGCAGCATCGCACGGACCGCGGCCTTGCGCGCGGCCGATTCGGCGCTCTCCCGCGCCGCCACCGCCGCGTCCGTCGCCCGCCGCAACTCCTGCTGCAGGTCGCGCGACGACTCGCCGTTCCCGCACCCCTTCGCGACCACCACGCCCACGGCGATGCCGGGCGCGTCCAGCCTCACGGTCACGGGCGCCAACGCTTCCATGCATTCACCTCCCGGCCGGGCCGGACTCCCCGGCCCGAACGGCGGATTGTACACCACCGCGGGCCCCCGCCCCGTCCCCGCCCGCTCCGGCCTCGGGCCGCGCACGCACAGGGAGGTCGCGGCGTATCGCGGGACGCCCCCGCGGCGCGGCCCGCCGTGATGAATGGACGGCCGTGCGCGGGCGGGGGGTCTCCCGAAAGGGATTGTGCGGAAATGGACCGGATCCCGGCCCCAAGCCTGCCCATTCGTTCCCCGGCCCCTTCGCACCCCGGTTGCGCTACAATGGCGGCGTCGAATCGCCGGGCCGGAAATGGGCACCAGGGTCGTCGCGGTCGCGCTCCTGCTGCCGCCGGTCGCGCTCCTCGCGGGCGCGTGCGGCGGCGAGAGGCTGACGATCCGCCCCGCGCCGGCCAGGCAGGTCGACTACGGCGCCCCGATCCGGGACGTGGCCTACGCGACCGACCCGGACGACGCCGCGCCGGCCCCGGCCCGCGACGTCGAGCCCGCCACGGAGGCGGAGCTTCCGCCGCCGTGCATCGACCTCGACGGCGACGGGTACGGACGGGACTGCGGGAAGGGCCCGGACTGCGACGACGCGAACCCGCACTTCGGCGAGGAGTGCCCGGCGTGCGGCCCCGGCGAGATCACCAGGGGCTGCCCCTGCCCCTCGGGCGTGCCCGCGGTCTCCTGCTACGAGGGGCCGCCCGAGACGCGCGGCGCCGGCGAGTGCCGGGACGGCCGCCGGTACTGCGTGAACGGGTTCTGGTCGCACTGCTCCGAGCAGACCACGCCCG
This sequence comes from Deltaproteobacteria bacterium, assembly GCA_016875475.1. Classification (GTDB taxonomy): domain Bacteria; phylum Myxococcota_A; class UBA9042; order DTJE01; family DTJE01; genus VGRB01. The sequence continues at coordinate 7,517 of VGRB01000141.1, read as the reverse complement.
CGCCCGACACCTGCAACCACCGCGACGACGACTGCGACGGCGCGACCGACGAGGAGGCGGTCTCGACCTGCGGCGCCTGCACCCCGGACACCGACTGCCTGAACGCCGGTCCCGGGAGCGGGTCCGCGTTCTTCCCGAACCCCTCGAAGAACTCCAGGAACGTGGCGCTGGACAAGGAAGGGAACGTGCGGCTCACGACGAAGTCCGGGTCCGGGACGTCCGCCAAGGCGGCCCGGTTCATCTGGATCGCGAACTCGCCGGAGAACACGGTGTCGCGGCTCGACACCACGACCGGCTGGGAGGTCGCGCGATACCGGGTCTGCAACGACCCGAGCCGGACCGCGGTGGACCTGTACGGCAACGGGGTCATCACCTGCCGCGGCGACGGCAGGGTCGGCAAGGTCGCGATCTTCGAGGAGGACTGCCGCGATCGGAACGGCGACGACCAGATCCAGACGTCGCGCGACGCCGACGGCGACCACGTGATCACGCCGGGCGAGATGGTCGCGGACGACGAGTGCGTGCTCTGGGTGGTCCAGCCGGACGCGAACACCCAGGACGGGTGCGGGGCCGAAGGCGGGGGGTGTGCGCGCGCCGCGGGGGTGGACAAGGACAACCACGTCTGGGTCGGGTTCTGGAACTCGATGAAGGTGATGCGCCTCGACGGCGAGACCGGGGGGGTGCTCGCGACGCACGCGGTGTCGCGACGGCCATACGGGCTCGCGATCGATTCGGCCCAGACGGTCTGGGTGACCTCCCGGCATCCGTGCGGCGTGATGCGCGTCGATCCCGGCGCGGGCCAGACGGGCGACTGGGAGGACCCCGCGGGGAACTGCTTCTACGGGATCGCGGTGGACCCCTGGGACAAGGTGTGGCTCGCGAACTACGACGGCCGCGGGATGAACCGGTTCGACCCGGCGACGACGACGTTCACGCACTGGTTCCCGACCCCGGGGTCGTACCCCCGCGGCGTCGCCGTCGCCGCGACCTGGGACCCCGCGACCGGCGCGGCCACCGGGGCCCGCGTCTACGCCGGCGACTGCCCCAGCGAGTCGGGGGCCTCGCTGATCCCCGTGATCGACGCGAAGTCCATGACCGCGCTGCCGTCCATCTCGCTCGGGTTCAACGGCTGCCCGGTCGGGGTCGCGGTCGATGCGGACGGGTTCCTGTGGACCGTCAACCAGGGTTCCTCGAACGCGACGAAGGTGGACCTGTCCTCCGGCGCGCCGGTCGGCACCTACCCGGTCGGGCCGAGCCCGTACACCTACAGCGACATGACCGGGTACGCGCTCAGGAACTTCACGCTCATCGAGGGCTGGTACCGGCACGTCCTGACGTCCGACCTCCCCGGCCCCGTCCAGTGGCTTTCCCTGTGGGTCCTGGCGGACGTGCCGGAGGGGGCGTGGATCAAGGCGCGCGTGCGGGCCGCGGACGACGGCGGCGCGATCGAGGGCGCCCAGTGGACCCCGAAGATCGGCCCGTTCCCCCCCGCGCAGTGGCCCGCGGACCTCGCCCCCTACGGCGTGACCGGGCGGGTGCTGGAGATCGAGCTGCTGCTGCACTCCGAGGTCGCGAAGGCCGGGCCGATCGTGAAGGGGTTCAAGGCGTACGGGAAGCAGGTCCCCTGACCGTCCGGGCTCACGCCCTCACCGCCCACCGCAGCTTCGCCGACGACGCGCGGGCGTTCGCGCGAACGCGCTCCGAGACCTCGGGCCACCGGCCCGCGTCGTGCTCCTTGTAGCGATCCTCGTACCGGCGCGGGCACTTGCCCGCGTAGCGCTTCCTGCGGACGTGCTCTCCCACGGTCGCCCCGCCTCGCCAACGCGCGGCGGGTGTACTACGCCACGTCGTTGACGGCGGCGCCGTGCCTGCTCCGTCCCCCCTTTGAATCCCGGGTCCGCGGTGCTATAAACGTCACGCCCCGTACGTGAGGAGCACATGGATCCCACGCGTCCCGGCACCGGCGGCGAGGCCTTCGCGCACCTCCACCACGACCTGATGAACCCGCTGACCGTCGTGGTCGGGTATGCCCAGATGCTCGCGGACCGCCCCGACCTCGACGAGGAGGCCCGGAGCCAGGCCCGCCGCATCCTCGAGGAGGCGCGGGAGTGCGTGCGCATCGTCGAGCGCGCGCGCGCCGCGGTGCACGCCGCGAGGCGGGCGGAAGCGGCGCCGGCGGCGGTCGCGGTCGCGACCGGGGGCGCCAAGAAGCGCGTCATGATCGTGGACGACGAGCAGGTGATCCTGCGGCTCACGGCCGAGATCCTGCACGCCGAGTTCGACGTGACCACCTGCGACAACGCGAACGAGGCGCTCCGCAAGCTCCTGATCGACGAGTACGACCTGGTCCTGCTGGACCTGAACCTCGGCGGCAGGATCGGCGGGCGCGAGCTTTACGACACCCTGCTGGTCCAGCAGCCCGAGGTCGCCGACCGCGTGGTGTTCGTGACGGGCGGGATCGTGTCCGACGACGAGCAGGACTTCATCACGTCCAGCGGCCGGGAGTGCATCCAGAAACCCTTTCATATCAATGCGCTGCGCGAAGCGGTCAGGCGCCTCACCGCCTGACGGACCGCCGCGCCTCCTCGGCCCGCGGCGTTCGTGCCGCCGCGGGCCGCCCCAGGATGAACGGGACGGACGCGCGGCGGTCGGGCTACTTCCTCTCCAGGAACGACTTCACCATCTCCATCGGGATGGGGAACACGATCGTGGTGTTCTTCTCGACGCCGATCTCGGTGAGCGTCTGGAGGTAGCGGAGCTGCAGCGCGGCCGGATCCGCGAGCACCGCGGCGGCCTCGTGAAGCTTCTGGGCCGCCTGGAACTCGCCGTCGGCGTGAATGATCTTGGCGCGCCGCTCGCGCTCGGCCTCGGCCTGCTTGGCCATCGCGCGCTGCATCTCCTGCGGCAGATCCACCGCCTTGATCTCGACCTTGGAGACCTTGATCCCCCATATGTCGGTGTCGCGATCCAGCTTCTCCTGGAGGTTGACGTTCAGCTTCTCGCGCTGCGCCAGGAGGTCGTCCAGCTCGTGCTCGCCGAGCACGGACCGGAGCGTGGTCTGCGCGAGCTGGCTCGTCGCGTACAGGTAGTTCTCGACCTGGATCACGGCGCGGCTGGGGTCCACGACGCGGAAGTAGGTGACCGCGTTGACGCGGCACGTGACGTTGTCGCGGGTGATCACGTCCTGCGGCGGGATGTCCATCGTGATCGTGCGCAGGTCGACCTTCACGATCCGGTCCAGCGGCCAGAACACGAAGATCAGCCCCGGTCCCTTGGCCGCGGACAGCACGCGGCCGAGGCGGAAGATCACGCCGCGCTCGTACTCGCGCAGGACGTGGATCACGCTGAACACGTACAGCAGCACGATCCCGACACCGATCAGGGGCCAGTGAGCGGACAGGTCCACCACGTTCATGTTCCCTCCTCCACGGGCGCGCTCACGGCCTCCTCGACCGTGAGCACCAGCCCGTTCAACCCCGTCGCACGGACGCGCGCGCCCTTCCCGATCGGCCTCGCCGCGATCGCGTCCCAGTACTCGCCGCCGACGAACACCTTGCCGCGCGGCGTCAGGTCGGTCACCGCCTCGCCCACGGCGCCGGCCATCCCCTCCGCGCCCGTGACGGCCCGCCGCCGCAGCACCCGCGCCGCGAGGGCGGCCAGGAAGACCGCGACCAGGCCGAAGCCGACCGCCGCGCCGACCGCGAGATACGGATCCACGCTCAGCCCCTCCTCCGGGAGATCGACCAGCATGATCCCCCCCAGCGCCAGGCACACCACCCCGGCAACCCCGAGCATCCCGAACGCGCTCACGAACGCCTCGGCCACGAACAGGCCGACGGCCGCGATCAACAGCAGCACGCCGACCGCGTTGATCGGCAGGAACGAGAAGCCCATGACCGCCAGCAGCAGGCAGATCCCGCCGACGACGCCCGGCAGCACTAGCCCGGCGTGGGTCACCTCGACGTAGATCAGCAGCGCGCCGACCAGGAACAGCAGGAACGCGACGTTCGGATTCGTCAGGAACGCCAGCGCGCGCTCGCGGAACGTCATTTCGACGGTCACGATCGGCGCGTCGCGCGTGCGGAGCGTCCGGACGGTGCCGTCGATCAGCTTCACCTCGCGCCCCTCCAGGCGCGCGAGCAGGTCCCACTCCCCGGTCGCGACGAGGTCCACGAGGTTCCTGTCGAGCGCCTCCTGGTCCGTGTAGGACCGCGACTCGGTCACGGCCAGCTCCGCCGCCTCCACGTTCCGCCCGCGCCGCTCCACGATCGCCCGAAGGTAGGCCTGCGCATCCTCCCGCACCTTCGTCATGATCGTGAACTCGGCCGGCCGCCTCCGCGCCTCGGCCTTCCCGTCAGTCTTTCCCGTACCCGTGCCCGTACCCGTGCCCGCTCCGTTCCCCTCCTTGCCCTGGTCCTTCTCCTCCCCGGGCTCCTCCGGCAGCGGGATTATCCCCCCGATCGCCAGCACCGGGTGCGCCGATCCCGTCCTTGTGCCCGGGGCCATCGCGGCGACGTCGGCTGTCTGGAGCAGGAAGAACCCGGCCGACGCCGCCCTGCCGCCCGGCGGGAACACGTACGCGCAGGTCGGCACGCGCGACTTCAGCATGCGCTGGACGATCTCCTCCATGGCGTCGACGAGACCGCCCGGCGTGTCCAGCTCCAGCAGGACCAGCTCGCTCCCCTCGCTCTCCGCCTGGTCGATCGCGCGGATCACGTACTCCGTGTGGATCGCGTCCACGGGGCCGTGGAGGACCACGCGGTGCACGGGACCGGCGAGGGGGGCGGCCGGAAGGGCCGAAAGCGCGGCCAGGAACGACACGTGAATCAGCGACGTCCGCATCGCCGCGATCCTGCCAGGGGGGGCTCGCCCTGTCAATCGCGCGGGTGGTCGATCAGGCGGAAGGCGATGAGCGCGCCAGGATCGCATCGACCTCGTTGCCGTCGAGGGACTCCTTCTCCAGGAGCGCCGCGGCGAGGTCCTTCAGCGACCGGAAGCGGTCGCGGATGATCTCGGTCGCCCGGTCGTGGGCATCGAGGATCAGCCGCTTGATCTCGCGATCGACGCGCTGGGCGGTCGCCTCGCTGGTCTCGCGCTGGGTGGTCAGCTCGCGGCCCAGGAACACCATGTCCTCGCGCTGGTCCATGTGGACCGGGCCGAGCACGGACATGCCCCACTGCGCGACCATCCGGCGCGCGATGTCGGTCGCCATCTTGATGTCCTGGCCCGCGCCGGTCGTCTCCTCGCCGAAGACGATCATCTCCGCGGCGCGGCCGCCCATGGCAATCGCGAGGCGGTCCAGCAGGAACCCGCGCGAGATCGTGTAGCGGTCCTCGACCGGAAGCTGGTGCGTCTGGCCGAGCGACATGCCGCGGGGAATGATCGTGACCTTGTGGATGGGGTCCGCGCCGGGCACGCTCTTCGCGACGATCGTGTGCCCCGCCTCGTGGTGCGCGGTCAGCTCGCGCTCGTGCTCGCTCATCACCGCGCTCTTCCGCGCCACCCCGAGGAGGATCTTGTCCTTGGCCTCCTCGAAGTCGGCCATGGTCACTTCGTCGCGGCTCTTCCGCGCCGCCAGCAGCGCGGCCTCGTTCACCATGTTCTCGAGGTCCGCGCCCACGAAGCCGGGCGTCCCGCGCGACAGCACCGCGAGGTCCACGTCCTTCCCGAGCGGCACCTTGCGCGTGTGCACGCCCAGGATCGCCTCGCGGCCGCGCACGTCCGGACTCGGCACGACGATCCGGCGGTCGAACCGCCCGGGGCGCAGCAGCGCCGGGTCCAGCACGTCCGGGCGGTTCGTCGCGGCCATGATGATCACGCCGGCGTTCGGCTCGAACCCGTCCATCTCGACGAGGAGCTGGTTCAGCGTCTGCTCGCGCTCGTCGTGCCCGCCGCCCAGCCCGGTGCCGCGCTGCCGCCCGACCGCGTCGATCTCGTCGATGAAGATGATGCACGGCGCGCGCTTCTTGCCCTGCTCGAACAGGTCGCGCACGCGCGCCGCGCCGACGCCGACGAACATCTCGACGAAGTCGGATCCCGATATCGAGAAGAACGGCACGCCGGCCTCGCCGGCCACGCCGCGCGCGAGCAGCGTCTTGCCCGTGCCGGTCGGCCCCATCAGCAGCACGCCCTTCGGGATGCGTCCCCCGAGGCGCGTGAACTTCTTGGCGTCCTTCAGGAACTCGATGATCTCGTGCAGTTCCTCCTTCGCCTCCTCGATCCCGGCGATGTCCTGGAAGGTCACGCGCCGCGCGTCCTCGCTCAGGATGCGGTGGCGGCTCTTGCCGAAGTTGAACAGCCGCCCGCCGCCCGACTGGGCCTGCCGGATGAAGGCGAAGAACAGGAGCCCGAGCACCAGGATCGGCAGCAGGTTCACCAGGAAGAGCTGCCACAAGCCGCCGTCGGTGCTCAGGTACTTCACCTCGACGCCGCGCGCCACCAGGTCCTTCTGGTACTCGCGCACGTCCCCGAGCGTGCGGAACGTCTCGCCGCTGCCGAGCTTGCCCTCGATCTCCGCGACCTCGTCGCCCTTGACCGTGATCTCGGCGACCTCGGACGGCTGCCCTTCCGCCGGCAGCGCCTTGCGGATGAACTCCGAGAAGCCCATCTCCGCCGGGTCAGGCCGGCTCTGGAGGGTCTGGACGATGACGATGAACAACACGATGAAGAGGACCCAGACGATCAGGTTCTTGAAACTCTGCTTCAACCGGCACCTCAACGGGGTCGCGATTCCAAGGCCCGCGCGACGGGGGGCGGAGAGCCGTGAACCCCACGACGCCGCAGGAGTATAAGCACGGTCCCCGGGGTTGGCAACGGACATGGCCGTCCGGAAGAACCTCCCTTGACACCGCAGTTCCCACGCCACAGGGTCCGTCCGGCAGCAACAAGGGAGCTCCCCGATGCCGACCCCGAAGCACCCGAGCTACGGCTTCACCAGGGACCTGCCCGCCGTGCCGTACGACGCGGCCGTGTCGCGCGCGCGCGACGCCCTCAAGACCGAGGGCTTCGGCGTGCTGACCGAGATCGACGTGAAGGCCACGATGAAGCAGAAGCTCGACGCGGAGTACCGCCCCTACGTGATCCTGGGCGCGTGCAATCCGCCGCTCGCGCACAGGGCGCTGACCGCGGAGCCCTTCGTCGGGCTGTTCCTGCCGTGCAACGTCGCGGTCATGGCGCGCGAGGACGGCGGCAGCACGGTGTCGGCGATCGACCCGCGCGCGATGCTGGCGACGATGGGCGACCCGGGTCCGGACCTGCGCGCCGTGGGCGACGAGGTCGCGGAGAAACTCCGGCGCGTCATCGAGCGGGTCTGACGGTGCCCGTCAAGGAACCACGTGCGTCCCGGCGCGGCCGGCGAGCGCCTCCTCGAGCAGCTCCGTGGACGTGATGATCGCCTCGCGCCCGCCGCGCGCCCTCGGCCCGCGGCGGGTTGCCAATGCTGGCCGCCCGTCACGAATGGGACGGGCGCGCGGCGCCCAGCCCCCCCCCCGGCGGGGGGGGGGGGGCTGCCCTGCCTA